>CAZJNB010000085.1:0-8198 GCA_964547385.1 uncultured bacterium | reverse complement strand
TTTTTCTTACGCTCCGGCCCGGGCCGCGAAGAGCTCCAGCGCGAGGGGCGCGGGGACGCGGCCGGTCTTGACGCCGTGGTCGAGCTCGGCTAAGAGTTTATGTAGTCCCGCGAGCCGTTCGGCGGATAGGCGCGCCGCGGCGTCCGTATATTCCCCCACGAAATAGGGCGCTACGCCCAGCCGCGAGGCGAGCTCGCCGCGGCTCAGGCCGGCGTCGCCCAGCTCCTTCGCAAGCCAGATGAGCCTCAGCTGGCGGGCGAGGAGGCCGACGAGGGACTCGGGCCGTTGGCCCGCGAGGAGGAGTTGGCGGATCGCGGCGAGCGCCGGGCCGACTTTTCCCTCCGCGACGAAGCGGACCATATCGTAGGCGCTCTCTACGCGGCTGGTCGTCGCCGCCGCGGCGACGTCGTCCGCGGAGAGCTCCGCGCCGTCGGCGTAGACGGCGAGTTTCTCCAATTCCCGGATAATCGTGAAGAGGTCGGCCGCGAGCGCCCGGTCCAAATAGGCGAGGCCGTCGGCGCCGAGCTTCAGCTCGAGCCGCTCGGCCTCCGCGGCGATACGGGCCCGGCGCGCGGCGCCGCTCAGATACGGGAACGTATAGACGGCGCCGAGCTTGGTGAAGAACTTATACGTCTTCCGCCGCCGGTCCAACTTGCCGTCGACCCAGAAGACGACGACCGCCGCGGGCGCCGGGTCCTCGGCGTATTGGCTCGCGGCGGCGAGGTCGCGTTCGGTATACTTCTCGACGCCGGCGCCGACGAGGACGCGCCGTTCTGCGAAGAACGACGCGGTGCGCGCGCGCTCGCACAACGCCGCCGCGGGGACCGCGCCCAAACGCTCGACGTCCGCTGTGCCGTCGCCTTCGCCGGCGGCCGCGGCGCGCGCGAGTGTGTAGAGCGCCCGCGTCTTCCGGTAATTATCGTCGCCCTCGAAAAGATAGACCGGCGCGAGCCGGCCTTCCCTCAAATCCTGCGCGAGCCTTTTTAGGCGTTCCTCCGCCACCTAAGCTACCACCCCTGAAGGGTCCGGTTCACGATCTTGCGGGCGAGCTCCTCCGCCAGCCGCTCCAACGCGTCGTCTTCCGTCTCGGCCTGCGCGCCGATGGCGTAATACGATACCGCCTCGTACATCGACGGCTCTTGCCACAGCGCCTGGCCCGTCGTCAGGTCGATGAACGTCGCCGAGACCACGATCGCGAGGTTATATTCCTGCACCGTCTCCGAAACGTCGTAGGAGAGCGCTTCTTTTTTGTAGTTGACGATCTCGACGGTGAGCTTGGAGTCGGCGACGTCCTCGTCGGCGATGTCCAACGTGCCGTCGGCGACGAATTCGTCCACCACCGCGTCGGTGAGGATACGCTCGGCGCCGTATTTGAACGTGCGCGGGTTCTTGAAGAGCGGGATCGCGACCGATTTAATGCGGGTGGGGAGGTTCGGCGTGAAGGTGTAATGCCCGCACGCCACCAGCGCCGCGGCCGCAACCCCCAAGGCCAATATTAAGACCGCTATACGTCGCATATCGAAGGCCTCCTCAGTCGAGGAAGAGGTATTTACGCCATTCGGTATTGCTCGCCAGGTCCGCGGCGTAGACCTTTTGGAGGTAGGGGAGGAACGCCGGTTCCCGGGGGCGACTCCGCAACTTCATCTTCGCCTTTTCAGGCGGGCGGTCGGCTTTGCGATTATTACAGCTATGACAGCAGGCCACGACGTTTCCCCATTTATGTTTACCGCCCAGCGCGAGGGGGATGACGTGGTCGATCGTCAGGCCGGCGTCCTTACGGCCGCAATACTGACAGCGGAAGCCGTCGCGGCGCAGGACGTTCTTGCGGTTGAATTTAATCCGGCGCCGGGCCGGGCTTATGTAATGGGTCAGGCGGATGACGGACGGCGCCGGGAACGCGGTGGAGGGGGAGTGGAGGATTACGCCGTTGGTCTCGACGGTCTCCGCCTTCTCGATGTATAATAGGCCGACGGCGCGCCTGAGGGCCACGACGGCCATCGGCTCGTAGCTCGCGTTCACGAGGAGGACGTTTGCGCTGAGGTTCGCCATAATCTATCGGTCGTATTCTAACGAACAAATTGCGAAATATCAAGGTTTTTTACGACGTCGCGTTTGATAAAAAAGCCGGAGCCGCGAAGGTCTACATAAACCGGCGTTTCACGTATACGCTCGCCGCCGCGGCGACGGCCACGACTAAGATGCTATTGAGCGTCCTAAGCTCGCCCTTGAGCGCCGGCCCGAGCCGCCAGCGGCCGCCGAGCCGTAGGGGATGGGGCGTTAGCCGGGGGAGCCACGCCGGCACCGCGGCCCGATACGCCCGGTATTCCCAACCGTAAAGCCGCGTCAGCTCGTCCTCCTCGAGCCGTGAGATGAGCGCGTATTGCCAGACGAAGAACGCGGCCCCGGCCAACGCGAGCCACGGCAGGAGCGCTCCGGTCCACAACGCCAGGCCCGCGCCCAGGATGACGTTGCCCACGTAGAGCGGGTTCCGCACCCAGCCGTAGGGTCCGAACGTAACGAGCCGGCTCGCGCCCGGCGCCGCCGTCGCCCGGCTCTCCGGGCCGATGTAGCCCAGCGCCCACAGCCGCAACCCCTCGCCCGCGGCGACGAGCGCCGCGCCCGTAAGCGACCACCACCCGAGAGGCCGGGCGAATACGATAATCGCCAGCACCCACGGGACCGCGGTGAACGAGCGGAAACGGAAGAGGGCCCGCGCGAGCGGCCGGTCCTTCTCTATTATTACGTTCGGTAACGGCTTCAACGCTTATTTATCCGGCGCCGACAAGTGCTGTTCCAGCCGGTCCACCATCTCGACCAGCCCCGGGACGACCTCGCCCGAGCGGACGACCTTATCGGTCTCCTCTCGCGCCTGCGCGTAGCGCCCCTGCGCCTCCAGCGAGAGCGCCAGATAGAAACGGGCCTGGCCGTCGTCCGGCTTCTGCGCGACGACGCGTCGGTAGTGTTCCTCCGCGCCGGCGTAGTTCCCCTGCATAAAATATATAGCCGCGAGGTTGTAGTTCGCCGTTATGTTATCGGGCTCGAGGTCGAGGGCGTTCTCCAGGTGGGCCCGGGCGACGTCGTAGCGGCCGGCGTCCATCTCCACTAAGCCGAGGTACGACATCGCGAGCGCGTTGGAGGCGTCCGCGGCCAGCGCGCGCTCCAACTTCTCGCGCGCCGCGGCCATATCGCCGGCGCTGATGTCGAGGTAGGCTACGCCGGTGAGGGCGCGGGAGTCCTCCGGCAAGGAGCTTAGGACCTCCTCGAACGCGGCGCGGGCGTCGTCGTCGCGGCCGGCGTCGAGGTACGCCTGGCCCTTCGCGAGCAGGATCGTGGCGTCGCCCGGGCGCCGCGTCAGCGCCTCGTCGTAGCTCACGACCGCGGCGTCGTAGCGGCCGAGGGCGTCGAGGGCGAAGCCGCGGTAGTAGAGCGTCTCGACCGTATACTTCCCGGCGACGTCCCGCGCGGCGACCTCGTCCAGCGTCGCGAGCGCCTCCTCGGCCTTTCCGCCTAAGATCAACGCCCGCACGAGCTGGAGCTTGGTCGCGAGCTCGGCCGCCGCCGGCGACAGCTCCGCCGCGGGCGCCCCGAGCATCTCGAGGTCCGCGAGGGACGGGCCTTCGCCCGCCAAAGCGGGCGCCGCGACGAGAACTGAGGCCACGAGGGTAACGACGTTTACGCCGTTCCGCATAACGCCGCTATTCAATCACCGGCCGAGGCCGAAGTCAAGGCGAAAGTCGCCGCCGGCGCCGTTGCGGGAGACAAAGGCATTGTTCGGTTGGGTAGGGGCGACTGGCCAGTCGCCCCTACATAAGGTCGGACGGTGCGATAGGAACATGTAGGGGCCGACATTTATGTCGGCCCGTTGCCATTGACGTAACGCGCGCCGACGGCAACGTCGGCGCGTTCATATTTCGGGCCGGCGGGGGAAGAGGGCGGAGTATATCGCCCCTTACGAAATTATTTGCTCGACTTATTTTTTTGCTCTGGCCGTAAAATATTCCCGGAATAGGGAAGGCGCTCTTGCGCGCCCGGCGTTCACGTGGTAGAATTAGGAGGTAGGAAATGAAATACGTGATGATGGTCCTCGCGATTACCGTTCTTTGTGGGTCCTTCAACGCGGCCTTCGGTTATATAGACAAGGCTTATTTTGAGATCCGTACGATCGCCGAGGGGGAAGGGGACCCGCCGTTCCCGTTCTACTCGGACGTATGCACGTACCCGCTGACGATGCCGCCTAATGTAGTCTTCCGAAGCAGTTACGCGATCTGGGCCTGCGAACCCCCCGCATATGCCAGTTACGACGTCTACGCGCACCAGCTCGCCACGAACCCGGACCCCGGGTGGGAGAGCGAAACCAACCACACCGTAATAACCAACGCGGTAAAAGATTTCTTACATCAATATCATATATTTAGCACTTTTCCGGCAACGGGCGACTAAGAACCTGTTTCGCGGGTTTGCGTAAAGGAGGGGTATGAGATGACGCGTTCAATTAGCGCCGTCGCGATCGCGGCCTTCTCGTTAGCCTTTTCCGCGGCGGCTCCGGCGCCGGCCACCTATAAGATAATAAGGCTTACGAGCGACCCGGCGTCGGACGACGTTCCCGAGTGGTCCCCGGACGGCGCGACGATCGCGTTCCAATCGACGCGCTCGGGCGATTACGACATCTATACCGTCCCGGCCGCCGGCGGCGCCGTTACCCGCCTGACGAGCTGGCCCGGCGACCAGGGCCAGCCGTGCTACTCCCCCGACGGCAACAATATCTGCTTCACTTGGCGCCTTGTCCCCTACGAGGATGAGGACGTGTGTATAATGCCGGCTAGCGGCGGCGGCTCCTATATAAACTTTACGAACGACCCCGGCCATTACGACGGGCTCCCGGACTGGTCGCCGGACGGTAATTATATCGCCTTCGGCTCTCAGAGGGACTCGCCGCCGCCGCCGTGGGATATTGAATACATCTACGTCCAACCTTATCCGAGCGGCGCCGCGACGAAA
This sequence comes from uncultured bacterium, assembly GCA_964547385.1. Taxonomy (GTDB): domain Bacteria; phylum RBG-13-66-14; class B26-G2; order WVWN01; family WVWN01; genus CAZJNB01. The sequence goes on along the minus strand of CAZJNB010000085.1, from coordinate 3,200 downwards.
GTAACGCCCGGCCCGTGGGACGACCAGTGCGTGGATTGGTCGCTGGACGGGACCGAGCTCGCCTATAGCACTTGGGTTACGGCGAGCACGTACGACACCGACATATTCCGAATCCCTAGTAGCGGCGGCTCGCGGGTGAACGTTACGAACTCGCACGAGGTCCAGGAATTCATGCCGTCTTGGTCGCCCGACGGCCTGTATATCGCCTACGACCGGTACGAGCTGGCGGAGAACAACCAAGATATCTACATAATATCGCGAAACGGCGGGACGCCTACGAGGCTCACGAAGGACCCGGGCCGGGATTGGGCGCCGGCGTGGTCGCCAGACGGGACCCGCATCGCCTTTACCTCGCGCCGTAATAATAACACCGACATCTACGTCCTTTATCTCGAGGGGAACCCGCTTGTGGAACCCTCTTCCCTCGGGAAGATAAAGGCGCTGTTTAGGTAACGTTCCTCCTTAGGAAGAGGCCGCCGGCAAAAAATAGGCGGCCTTTTCGTTTTCCTTGCGGGCCGTAGTAGGGGCGCAAGGCCTTGCGCCCCTACACGCTGGACGGTGTGACAGGAACATGTGGGGCCGTCATTCCTGTCGGCCCACGGGACGCCGGGGTAGGGGCGAACGGTGGTGCGCCCGTACGAAACGGCCGCCCGGGGCCAGAACACGTAGGGCCGACGTTCGTGTCGGCCCGTTGCCATCGACGAAGGCCGCGCCGACCTCAAGGTCGGCGCCTATACGTTACGGGCCGCCCGTGCAGGCGGCCTTTTCGTTTTCCTTGCGGCGCGCGGGAGTTTGTGCTATTTATAACGAGAAAGGAAGGGAAATGAAACGGGTAATATTAGCGGGTATGGTTTTGGCGGTCATCGCCGCCGGCGCCGCGGTCGCCGAGGACGCGTTCGACGCGGCGACAGCGCCCTTGGAAGAAATCCTCCAGGCCGCGTTCGCGGCGCAGATGGGAGGCGACGCCGGCGCGGGCGAGAGCCTCTTCATCGACGCGGACTTCAACGCCAAGTTCACACCCTACGAAGTATTATACCAGGGCATAATGGCCCGCGACGACGCGCCGCCCGGCGAAGGCTCCTACCGCATAGAGTTTATGGCGCCGTACGGCCCGTACTTCACAGGGAGTGGCATAGGCGCGATGGCGTTCCTCTCCGAGGCGCAGGGCTACGCCATAGGTAGCGGGACGTCCGTCGCCCTTGACGACGGCGAATGGATTTTAGAGGCGAATTCCGAGGAGTACTGGCGGCCTTACAGTTACGTGATCGCCGCCGGCAATAGCGGTTATTGGACCGTGGGCCGCGAGCCGGATTTCGACGGCGGCCGTTTATTGTATCACGCGCCTTTGATGTAGGCACAAATGTATTTAAGAAACCTTGCTTCGATAATGAGGTTCTTCTCCCGTACGGCGTTAATTCCTTTAACGCTATGTAGTATAGCCTTAACAAGAGGCCCGGTCGCCGCCGCCGACCTCTCCTTCTCCTTCGGCCTCTTCAAGTTCGACGCCACCGACTACTACTTCCCCAACTTCTACGCAGAGGCCGGCTTTAGGGGGGAGATTGACTATGTCCCCGATTGGGGCGGGGCGAGCCGACATAACCTCCGCCTCCAATGCCACGGCTACCCGATGGACGACAACATCTTCGAGCCTATTGTGGAATATGGCCTGAGGTGGCCCGGGCCTTTCCATTTTGGCGGGTGGGAGCTCGAGCTGATGCCGGCGGCGCGGCTCTTCGGCGTCGCGAGCCGCTTGAGCCACGTGTCCACCGGCGGCGGCGCCTCGTTGAAATACTTGGAGGGGGAGCCGCTGGCGGCGATCGCCGTTTTGGACCGGAAATAGGCGAAGAAAGATAACGCTATACGAGAACGCCGGCCTCACCGCCGGCGTCTTATTATACTTGTCGCGCGCGGCCGTTTGTGTTATAATGAGTTCAGTAATTGACCCTTAAGTATAAATAACGACCGGGGCGTCTATTATATGAAGGATAGCGACAACGGCGTCAAATTGAGCCGGCGCGAACGGGAGCGGCTTGCCCGGCGTGGCGAGATATTGGACGCCGCGCGGCGGGTCTTCGGCGCCCGGGGCTACGACGGCGCGACGTTGGCTGAGATCGCACAAAAAGCCGAGTTCGCGAAGGGGACGCTCTACAGTTATTTCGGCTCGAAGGCGGAGCTGTTCACGGCGCTCGTGGAGCGGGGCTTCGGCGAGCTTATCGGCGACGCTCGTGCGGCGATGGCGGCCGAGGAGGACGGGGCCGGCGCGGTCGGCGCCGCGATAGACGTATTGCTGAGGTATTTCGAGGAGCAGGTCGATTTTTTTAGGATGGTAATGGCGTTTCGGGGGAGCGGGACGAAGGAGGATATGGCCCGGCTGAGGGATATAATCGTCCAACGGGTGACGGAATTGGCGGGGCTTGTGGGGATGAGGCTTGCCGACGGCGCCCGTGCGGGCGTATTCAAAGACTACGATACGACGTTTATGGGCGTTCTGTTAATAGGGATGGTCCACAATTATACGGTCTATAAATTCAAGAGCGCCGGCAGCGAAGGGATACAAAAGGGCGCGGCTATGTTACGGGACATCTTCTTGGACGGTGTGCGGCGGCACCAATTCGGCGATACGGAGGATAGATGATTAAATGCCGGTGGTTGGTTCTTGGTATATTATGGGCGGCCGCGGGCTCGGTCGTGGCGGCCCCGGCGGCGCCGACGAAACTCTCGCTGGCGGACGCGGTGACCCGGGCCCTCGAAGTTGACGAAGGTTACCGGAGGGCGCGCGAGGATGTCACCGCCGCCGCGGCCCGCATCGCCGAAGCGAAATCCGCTCTCTTCCCACAAGTAACGTTCGACGCGTCGGCTACCCAGATATGGGGGTTGCCCACGTTCCTGTTGGAGGCCAACTCGATGGGGCCCGGCTTTCCGCCGGAGGACGTGGAATTCGCCGCCGGGTACGACCAGAACATATCGGCGGGTATAACCGCGACGCAACCGCTTTACCAGGGCGGCCGGGCGTGGACGGCCTACCGTGCGGCGAAATCTTATAAGAGTTTGGCCGATGAGGGCGAACGGGAGGCGCGGGCCACTGTTATCGGCGACGTGGCCCGGGCGTATTACGACGCGGTGCTGGCGGACGAGGCGGTGCGGGTTGCGGATACGAGCGTGGCCGCGGCGACGAGTCACGTCCAGGCGACGGAGGACCG
>CAZJNB010000084.1:0-8199 GCA_964547385.1 uncultured bacterium | reverse complement strand
AGCCGCGCGCGGTCGTCGCTGGCGGGGGTGCTCGCGGCCGCGGCGGCGGCCCGGGTTCGCAAAGTCGGCCTGGTGGGCGCGGCGCTGGCGGACTACGGCGACATCGTTCCTTTAGCGGAAGATATCGTAGCGGCCTCGTTTCGCTTGAGCGTGAGCTCGTTGGCGCTGGCGGCGGCCGCGACGCCGGCGATTATAGAAGCGGTGGGGCGCTCGGGCCAGCGGAGTATCGCTCTGGCGCCGGAGGCCGCGACGGCGGAGATGCGGGCGGAGTTGGGGAAAGTGATCGCGGAAGGCCGTTTGGAAGAATGTCTCGCGGCCGCGGCGGCGGCGGGCGTATGGAAGGTGAAATTATACTATATAATAGGTATCCCGGGCGAGGCCGCGGCGGACGCGGCGGCCATCGGCGGCGAGCTGGCGGCGCTCCAACTGCGTTTCCGGCGGCTCCGGCTCGAGGCGCGGGTTAACCCGTTGGTTCCCAAGCGGGGGACGCGGCTCGCGGCCGCGGCGTTAGTTCCGCGGCGCGTTTTTCGGGAACGGCTGAGGGCGATAAAGGCCCGGGCCGGCGGCGTGAAGGTTACAGCGGGGAGTTGGCGGGAGGCGCGGCTCCAGGAGGTCTTGTCCCGAGGGGAGCGGCCACTGGCGCGGTGGCTCGCGCGGCTCGCGGAAGGGGCGCGTGCGTAGCGCGGTCGTTACGCCGGCCGCGGCCCAGGCGGCGGTTTTTTGCCTTGAAATAGGGCGCCGCCGGTGCTAACGTCAAACGCTCGGTCGCCGAGCGTATACCAAACTGCAAGGGAGAGACGGTAGATGTCGTCCGAGTCTTTACCTGATATGATCGAAAAGGTTAAGGGGTCCGTCGTCGAGGTGGAAGCGCCCGACGGAACGGGGGGCGGTTTTATCGGCGACGCGCGCGGCTTGGTCGTAACGAACCGGCACGTCGTAGGGATGGCGGAAGCAGTTACGGTTAAGACGGCGGACGGTACGGAGTACGACGGCCGCGTAATACGCGCGGACGCGAACGTGGATTACGCGATTATAAAAGTGGACTTGGGGGAAGTGGCGCCGGTCTCGTGGAACGACGACCCGGTGCGGGAAGGGATGACGGTCGTCGCGATCGGCTCGCCGCTCGGCTACGAGTTTTCGGTAACCAAGGGCATCGTGAGCGCCGTCCACCGGCGAATCCGGGGCGTGGAGTATATCCAGACGGACGTGCCTATAAACCCGGGGAACAGCGGCGGGCCGCTCCTCGACGAAGAGGGGGAGGTCGTCGGCGTCAATACGTGGGTGCGCAACGACGCGCAGAACATCGGCTTCGCGATCCCGGTCCGCTACGTGCGACGCGCGCTCGAGGAGTTGGAGCCGAAGGTCGCCGGCTTAGCGACGTGTTATTATTGCCCGATATGCGGCTTTTTGAACGAGAAGAAAGAGCAGTATTGCCGAAACTGCGGCGTACGTACCGAGCGGCCGGCGGCGGCGGAGAAACAACGGTGTCGCTCTTGCCAGACGCTCAACCCGCCGCCGGCCCAATTTTGTAAGAGCTGCGGTGCCGCTCTTCGCGAGGGAAAGTGAACGGAGGAAGGCCGTTGCCCGAGGAAGAAAAGGAGATAAAGCCGGGGCCGCTGGAGCCATATTACGAGATAATCAATAAGGTTATCGCGAAGTTGGGCTTGGAGCCCGACGGCTGTTATAATAGCGAAGGAAGGTATTGGAGTCTGTGTAAAGGCTCGGCGGAGATCTTCATCAGCCTGTTCGTCCTCGGCGAGGGCGAGGGTCGCGAATGGTATATCGAATTTTCGTCGCCGGTAATGAAACTGCCTTCGGCTAAAGTGCTACCCTTTTACCGTCGCCTTTTGGAAGAGAACGCGAAATGGGTCGCGACGCGCTTCTCGTTGCGCGGCGATACGGTGTGGCTTGATACGACGAGAGAGCTTGCCGGGATGGATTACGATGAGTGTTACCGCTCGTTGACCAGAATTGGCGACGTGGCCGACGAGCTCGACGACATATTGCGAGAGGAGTTCGCCACGGGCGACGTTTCGCCGCCGCCGGCGGAACCCGCGAGCAATAAATAATATGCCGACCGGGGAACAAGACGCCCGCGAACTACTTTCGCCGCGGGCCTGCGCGCGCGCCATAAAGCGCATCGCCGCGGAGGTCGTCGAGGAGAACGGCGGTGGCCGCGAGCTTGCCGTCGTCGGCATCCATACCGGCGGCGTGCCTCTCGCCGAGCGGTTGCGCGCCACGCTCGCGGAGATGGGCGAGGGGCCGGCGGCGGCCGGGACGGTGGATATTACCCTCTACCGCGACGACCTCTCGCAAATCGGCCCGGCGCCGGTAGTGCGAGATACGGACATCTCTTTCGACGTCTCCGGGATGACGGTGGTCCTGGTGGACGACGTGATCTTCACCGGCCGGACGGTGCGGGCGGCCATAGACAATTTAATGGGGTTGGGGCGGCCGCGGCGGCTCGAGCTGGCGGTTCTCATCGACCGGGGCGGCCGGGAGTTACCCATCCAGCCGGATTTCGTCGGCAAGCGCGTGGACGCGGACGCCGACGCCATAATCGAAGTTATTTTCGCGGCCGACGGCGACCGCGTTATTTCTTATCCTTTTTCTTCGCGCCCGCGGTGACGCGGGTTTTTTAAGGGGATGCGGTGGCGTTCGTAGCCAAAGACCTACTCGGTATCCAACCGCTCGACGAGGGTGATATCCGGGCTATCTTGGATACTGCGGCGAACTTCAAGGCCGTGGCCTCCCGGCCGATAAAAAAGGTGCCGGCGTTGAGGGGGAAGACGGTCGCGAACCTCTTCTACGAACCCTCGACGCGGACACGGATTTCTTTCGAGCTGGCCGCGAAGAGGCTTTCCGCGGACTTCATAAACATCACCGCGGCGACGTCGTCGGCGGCCACCGGCGAGACCCTCACCGATACCGCCAAGACCGTCGAGGCGATGCAGGTGGACTTCCTGGTGGTCCGGCACTCGATGGCCGGCGCCGCCCACCAACTTGCCCGCCAGGTCCGGTGTTCGGTTATCAACGCGGGCGACGGTCCTCACGAGCACCCGACGCAGACGCTCGTGGACCTCTTTACGATTTGGGAACAGAAGAAACGTTTCGCCGGGATTAAAGTCGCGCTGTTGGGAGACCATCCCCGCAGTCCGGTTACGAAGTCGAACATCTACGGCCTCAAGAAGATGGGCGCCGAGGTGACGCTCGTGGGGCCTTCCACGTTGATTCCGCCGGGCATCGAACAGCTCGGCGTGCGCGTCGCCAACCGCGTCGAGGACGGCGTCGCCGGCGCGGACGTAATCTTCCTCTCGCGCGTGGAACTCACCGACGAGAACCGCTTGCGCATCCCGTCGCTCCGCGAATACGCGCGCTTCTTCTGCCTGACGAAACGGCGGCTCGCGCTCGCCGCGGAGGACGCGATCGTCCTTCATTCCGGCTCGATGAACCGAGGCGTGGAAATATCTCCGGAAGTGGCGGACGCCGCGTTCCCGCTTATGGTCCAGCAGGTAACAAACGGTATTGCGGTCCGGATGGCGGTGCTCTACCTCTTGGCCGGGGGACGGGAGTGAGCCTCCTTCTAAAGGGCGGCCGGGTAATCGACCCGGCGCAGGACCTCGACCGCGTGGCCGACCTTTTGCTCGTCGACGGTCGCGTCGCCGGGTGCGACGATAATATTTCGCCGCCGGCAGATACGGAAGTCTACGACGCCGCCGGCAAGTGGGTAATACCGGGCGCCGTAGACCTTCACGTTCACCTCTCCGAGCCGGCGCGCGCCGACCGGGAGACCGTCGCGAGCCTATCACGGGCCGCGGCCGCGGGCGGCGTTACGACCGCGGCGTGTCGCCCCGGCGACGACCTGCCGCTGGATAATATAACGACGTTAGAATACCTCCTAAGTAAAAACAGGAGCGAGGGGTTAATACGGTTGAAGTCGGTGGCGGCGCTTACGCGACGTCGCGCGGGCGAGACGCTGACGGATATCGGCGACCTGGTGGAGGGCGGCGCTGTGGCGCTCGGCGACGACCGCGCCATAATGAATTCCCAGGTAATGCGGCGGGGGTTAGAATACGCGCGGACGTTCGAGGTTCCGGTCGTATCCTTTGCCCAGGACGAATCGCTTGCGCGCGGCGGCGTAATGAACGAGGGCTTCGTCTCCACCTCCCTCGGGCTGAAGGGTATTCCCTGGTCGGCGGAGGAGGTAATGGTCATTCGCGATATTATCTTGGCGCGGATGACGCGGTGGCACGTTCATATTTCGCCGGTTACGGTAGCGGGCGCGGTGGAGCTTATCCGGCGGGCGAAAGCGGACGGTATTAGGGTAACGTGCGATACGGCGCCGCACTACTTTACGCTTACGGAAACGGCGGCGGCGGGCTACAATACGTTCGCGAAAGTTTCGCCGCCGCTGCGTCTGGAGCGCGACCTGGAGGCGGTCCGGGCGGGTCTGGCGGACGGCACCATCGACGCCATCACGTCTTCGCACGAGCCGCTTACGATCGTCGATAAGGATATAGAGTTCGCCGCCGCGGCGTTCGGCATCTCGGGGGTGGAGACGTTCGTCCCCCTTAGTTTCACGGAGTTAGTTACCAAAGGCGGGATCGCGCCGCGGGCATACGTTAACCTTATATCGACGAAGCCGGCGGCGGTTTTGGGGCTCCCCGGCGGGACGCTGGCGGTAGGCGCGCCGGCGGACGTCGTCGTCCTGGACGTAGAGACGGCCGCGGTAGTAGCGCCGGCGTCGTTTTTGTCTCGGGGGAAGAATACGCCCTTCGCGGGCGTAACGTGTGTAGGGTGGCCGGTGCTTACCGTAGTCGGCGGCCACGTTATTTTACGGGACCGAAGCTCTACGGCGCCGCCTAACCCGGCGCTTTCCTGTTAGGGCTCCTCGGCGAGCGAAAGAGAAAAGCCCCGGCCTTTGGTCGGGGCTTTTATCATTACCGGGGGGCGTTGCTCAGCGCGCTACGACCAGCCGTTTGGCCGCGGCGAAAGTGGGGGTGTTAAGACGATAGATGTAGACGCCCGCGGGGATTTGTCGGCCGGAATTATCGGCGAGGTTCCAGGGGACGGTGACAACGCCGGCGTCGCGGGCGCCGAGGTCGAAGGTCTTGATTTCGCGGCCGCTGAGGTCGTAGACGTGTAGGGTTACGCTGCCGGTCGAGATCGGTAAGCTGAAGCTGATGTTCGTCGCGTCGCGCGCCGGGTTGGGGTAGTTCTGGCTGAGGGCGAAGGCCTTGGGCGCGACCTTGCCGCTCACGCCGATGGGGCCGGCGTAGATCGGGTCGCCCGTAGTTACGGCTTCGAGACGGTAGCGGTATTCGCCCGCGCCCGCGCCGTCCAGGTAGGAGTAGGGGCCCTGGCCGACGATCAACGCGTCGTTGAGTTTAATCCAGGACGTTGCGTTTTCGGCCGCGGCGGGGCCGCCGCCGATGGTGCCGCCGGCGCTCTCGGCCGGGAGTTCACGGCGATAGACGTTGAAGCCGAGGAGTTCGCCGGACGAGCGGGCGTTCCAGTTGAGCCGGACGCCTTCCTCGATGCGGCGCGCGGCGAAATTCGTGATATTTATGTCGGTCGTCTGGTTAATTTGGCACGTGCCCCAGTAGCCGAGGTAGCCGTCCTTGGTCGCCGTTACGTACATCGTGCCCGAGGTTCCTTGCTGGGGGTCCGGGTAGAGGGTAACCTGGCCCGAGCCGTTGGTGGTGCCGGCGCAGTAGATGTCGTTTTGTTTGTACAGGCCGACGAGGGCGTCGGCGACGGGTGCCCGGCCGGTGTCGGTAACCGTTACGGTGAAGGGGCGCCACATCCCGGGCGTGAAGTTCGCCGGGTGGCTCCCCGCGAGGGTGAGCGTCGGCTTCTTCATCCAGATCTTGGTGAACGGGTCGCCGTTCCAGAGGTACATATAGACGTTTTTCATCGCGTAGGAACTGGGCCCGTACATCTGGATTAACTTCGTGTCGGCGTAGTTCGAGACGCGGCCGCAGTTGAGGATCGCCTGGTCGTAGACGGCCTTATACATCTCTTTCATATAATCGTGGTTGGGGATGGTGTAGGAGGGGTCGGTGGCGCCGTTGCCGGCGACGGCGCCGTAGGTGGCGTTGAGCTCGGATTCGACGAGGCACTCGGCGCCGTAGTCGAAGTCGGCGTTGTCGCAGGCGACGTTTAAGATAATGGAAGTCTTGTCGCCGTTGTTCAGGGCGTGGAAGTTGCTGTTCCGGTAGGATTCGTTATACGTGTTCCAGGACCACCACTCGGTAGCGCTGCCGTGGCCGCGGTAGCCGGCGATGTTCTGGCCGGCGTTTATGGCGTTCGAGACGTCGGAGTTGCGTTTGCCCTGGGAGCCGTAGCAGGTCGTCCAGTTGGGGTTGAACTTCGAGTAGTTATACGTCCGGATCTGCTCGGTACAACCTTCGTATTTACCCGGGGCGCCCTCTTTATGGGCGACGAGGAGGTCGTTCTCGAGCCAGCTGTCGCTCCGCGGCGGGTCTTGTTGGTATTTGATCGCCTTATTGACGAAGTGGGTGAGGCTGGAAGAGGACGTAGTGCTGAAGCGGCCTACGTTAATGTCGGGATACGGGTCCGACTGGCCGCCGGTAAGGCAATTATACCAGTAGTCCGCGACGAAACTATACCCGGGCCAACGGCCGGCGGCGACGTAGTTGATATCGCCGACGAGCAATACGTATTCGAGGACCGCGGGCGACGTCTCGTCGTAGACCGTTTGGATGTAATTCTTGATGCTCGTACGGCTGGTGCCGGTATCGTTGGTCGTTACGACCTTCGTGTAGTGGCCCATCTTGTTGTAGAACGCGGCGAGGGGCGCGACTTCGTCGGTGAAGCTCGGGTAGCAGATGAAGAGGATTTCCGGGTGGGTCAGGTTGCCGCCGCCGCGGAGGGGCGCCGGCCCGGGCCGATAATTGAGGACCGTCTCCCGGTAGAGCGGTTCGAAGCCGGCGTTCCGATAGCCGGTGTTGTCGAGGGTATTGACTTCGCCTTGGCCGTAATACGTCAACTTTACGGTGATTTTAGTCGCGACCGAAAGCTCTTTCGTCGCCGGGTTCCACCGGAAGGGGTAGACGCTCAACGGGATAACGCGAATGTCGCGGAATATGCCCGGCGTCCCGAGCTCAACCTTCTTGGCCGGATACGTCGCGGCGCCCGCGTAGAAGGCGGCGTCGCGGACGAACGGCATCTCGGCGTCGATGTCGGTCGTGGGCGTCTGGAACGGCCACAGCTCGTAGCCGCTCAGCGTTACTTCGTTCCACGTTACGATATCGACCCTGACCTTGCGGTCACCCGGAATCATAATGGTCTCGCGGAGAGCCGGGACTTCCGGCCTGCCGATATCGGACGTCCCCGCCCGCCCCGACAACGTTATACGGTCGTACGTCGTTCCCGCGGTCGTTTCTTTCTCGCGCGCAAAACCCTCCAGCGAGAAGTTGATGACGGTCTCGCTCGGGGTGTCCGAAACGACTTTGCCGACCGGCGACGTCGAGCCGTTCCCGCCGAGGTATACGGTCTCGGCTACGGCGAAAGACGCCGCGAGAGCAAGACAAGCGAGCGCAATTAAATACCTTTTCATAGCAACCCCTTTCTTATGGCCCTCATGGTTGTTAGGTATTCCGCGTATTCTAAATGCTTTCTATATCTGCGCCGACCGCTTCGCGATAAGCACAACTCCCCTATACACTTATATGTTAACGGCGTGCGGGTGCGTTGTCAAGGGAAAAATAAGGCGTCTACCATCCGACGATGTCAATACGTAGAAGTAGTATAAATAGCCATAAAATCGAGGGAAGCCGGTCGGTACGGGAACGAGCTAATATAGGGAGCGCTCCCGAGGTAAGATCGACGCGGTCTAACTAGGGAGAAGGTGGGGGACCTACGCCTGCGCCGCCGCCAAACCCTTTACCGCTTGTTCTAATAACGGCAAATCGCTTTCCAAAACGCTACGGACGTCGAGCAATACGGCGTCGCCCGCGGCTCGTGCCAATACCGGCGGCGTAAGGCCTCTCAGCGCCGCGCTCAGCTCGTGCGGCGGCATCCGCTTATGCCGAAGCGTAACGGCGTACGTCGCCAGGCGGAGTGCCGGCAACGTGCCGCCGCCGCAGAATGACGTTTCCTCGGCGACGCCGACGGCAAGCCCGGGGACCGTGGCCGCTTCGACATAAGTACGGACCCCCCCCCCCCCCCCCCACC
>CAZJNB010000083.1:0-8241 GCA_964547385.1 uncultured bacterium | reverse complement strand
AGCGCCGGCACGACCGAGCAGAGAACCGAAGGAAGGACCTCGGCCGCGGGAACGCCCGCGCGCGCGAGCAACCCACGCAAGAGGACGCCGTACTCGTCCGGCGTCCGCCGCGCGTCGCTCCCCAGCCGGAAGCTGTGGACGACTTTCCCGGCCGCGACGTAGCCCGCGGCGACCTGCGTATTGCCGACGTCGACGACGAGAAAAGGTTCCGCCATTATGGGGGGATTCCGGCCTCGCCGGAAAAGGCTATACCGTTAGCCATCGCGTAAAACCGCGAGCCGCTAAGACCCAGCCTTGTGCTCCTCGTTCCCGTCGTCGGTTATCTTCTCGGTCAAATCCCGGGAGGCCTTCTTGAACTCGCGGATCCCCTTCCCCAAACCCCGCCCGATTTCAGGAAGTCGGCGCGCCCCGAACAGCAACAACGCGATGAGGAGTACGAGGAGTATCTCTTGTATGCCTATGGAACCGAACATAGCATTACCTCCGACGACGACGCGGGCCGCGGCGGGCCCGGGCCGTTAAAAATCTACCGATACCGACGCGCGGTGGCTGGACTCGAGGCCGGTATCCGATAAATACGCGTAGTCGATGCCGAACGTCATCCCTAGCGCGCGCGCCGCCAGCCCCACGCCGCCGGCCAGAGCGGAACGCTCGCTCCCGAGCCGCACCGCGACCGTCCGCCGATACCACCACTCGGCGCCGCCGCTGAAGTCGAAGCTGGCTAGGCCCGCGGCGAGCTGGGCGGCGTAGTCGTAACCCACGAACTTAACGTCGCTGGCCGCGGCGAGGATGACCTCGCTGTCCCACGCCGGGACTACGAAGCGGTAGGCCGCGCCCAGCTTCGCGTTGGCCGGTATCGTCTCCGCCGTCCCGGTATCCCACCGCAAGCGACTATACACGTTCTGAAAGTTGATGCCCAGCGTAACCGGCCCGAAGGGCCCGGCGAGCGCCGCGACGTCGAACGCTTGGCCCGACGAGCCGGCGTTATCCACCAGGCCGCTCAGGTGGTCGCCCACGATAATGACGCCGCTCCCGCCCAGATTGAGCCACGGCAGGACCGCCCGGCCGTAGGAGACGTAGAACGCGTAGTCCGCCCAGTTCGCGTATCCCTTGCGCACCGGCCGCCGGCTGGGCGAGTTGGGGTCGTCCCATACGGTGATGGGGATATCGTCTATGCCGGAGCGGAGCATGCCGCCGCCGAAGGCACCCCAACGCCCGGCGTTGTAGGCGCCGAAGACGCTATCGTAGGTGGCGAGGCCGTTGAACGCGTAGGAGTGCATCGCCGAGACCGCGCCCCGTTCTATCGCCGGCATCCCCGCCGGGTTCCAATACGGCGCCGAGCCGTCGTCCGCGACCGCGACGAACGCGCTCCCCATCGCCAGCGCCCGGGCGCCAGCGCCGTACGTCATCCAATCGCCCGCATATTTATCCGCGGCCCCGGCCGCCGCGGCGCCGGCCACACATACGACTAAGATCGCTCTCGTGACGGCCTTTGGCATTTTATCTCAACTTAACCAACTTCTGACGCGCCACGATCCTCTGGTCGCCCGCGCGCGCCACGACCTTGTAAAAATATACGCCGTTGGCGATACGGTCGCCGTCGCCGTCGCGGCCGTCCCAATAGAGCTGATGATACCCGGCCGTCAAACCGCCGGCCTCGATCTTCTGGATAAGCCGGCCGGTTACGGTGTATATCTTTATAACCAAACTATCAATATCCGTCGACGCCATAAACGTAAAGTACGTATCGTCCGCGAAGGGGTTCGGGCAGTTCATCACTTCCATAACCGCCAACGCCCCCATCACCAAACACTGCACCGTCTTTTGGCGCTTGTTGCCCAGATTATCGTAGGCCGTCACCGTTATCGTGTGCATCCCCTCGCCGAGGGCGAGCTTCCTCTCCGCGGAGCCGGCCCGCCAATCGCCCAACGCCGGACTGTAATAGAACGTGAGGTCTCGCGCCGGCTCGTCATCAACCTGCACGTAGAGCGGGACGAACGTATCCTCGCCTTTGGCGATGGCCTCGACGTTGCGCGCGACCAAGACGCCGCTCTCGTCCCGCACGTCCACGAGCAACGTCGGCGTCGGACCGACGGCGTCGCCGCTTCGGAATGAATAATCGTCGAGGTAGATGTCGACGTCCGGGCCGTCGCGGTCGCCCGAACTCACTTCCCCCTGGACGTTGACCTTCACCGTTTCGTCGCAGACGTACGTATTCCGGAAGCCCTTGCCGTAAGCGACCGCCCGCACGTAGACCTCGCCGCGCTCCGCCACCGGCGCCCACGACGACTCGTAATAGCCTACCGCCGGCCCGGGCGCCCCGCCGCCGGCGCCGGCGGCCGCCGCGGCCGCCACGGCCGTCCCGCTACCGCCGGCGGCCGTTATATCATCCGTCGCCGCGGCCGTATCGGCGCCCGCCGCGCCGGCCGCCGCCACCGTCTCGCCGGCCAGCACCTGCCCGTCGCCGGTGGGCGTTACCGGTACCGTCGGGACCATCAACGTCGCCTGGAACCGGCCGTTCACGACCTCGACTTCCGCGGTCGATATCAGCCGGTCCCGGTAGATATCCATAGCGTTATCGGCGCTGTAGAAGTAGAACGGTCGGTCGAAAAGCTGGACCGTCGCCTCGCCGGAGAAGTTGCCCGGGACCGTTCCCGTCACCGTCAGCGTTTCGCCCAGCTTCACCGTCCCCTTATCCGGCGTGAGCGTAATCCCCGGCCTGGGCGCCGCCACCGTCGTCGCCGGGTCGCCGATAAGCGTAAAGAGGTCCCGAATTATCGCCGCGCCGGTGTTTATCTTGGCCGCCAGATGCACCTCGCCAACCGTAACGCCGGCGTCGCGTACCTTTCGGTTGGGGAAGAGGTATTTGTAAAACTCCTGCAAGAATTGGTTTTGGGTTGATTCGGTCCCCAGCCGCGTCGAGCCCAACATCGCGACGGCACCGTGCCGCGGCTCCTGGAGGGTGTATTCGCTAATGCTCTGGCCGTAGTCCGCCGGGTCGCCCGCGCCCGGGGCGAGCTTCATATCGAAGTAGGCGGTCGAGCAGGAACACTGGATGATGATCGGGAAGCGCGGCCCGTTCTCCAGCTCGTAGACGTCGTCCACGACGGGCGCGTGTGCGTGGTGACCGAAGAGGTCCTCGTGGGACCATATTTGCGGCCCGCCGTGCCCGCTATAAGAAAACACGAGCGCGTCGAAACTCTTAAGGAAGTTCGGCTTCATATATTCCGCGACCAGGCGCTTCCGTTTACTGCGGGAGAAACCGTCGAAGCCATAGTCTCCTCCGCCGGCGGGAGGGTAGCGCCGGTTCAACCATTCGATGTATTCCTTGCGGCGCTCAAAGCCGACGGGCGAGAAGGAGGTTTCCAGGTCCTCGTTATCACGGGTGAAGGCGCCGATGCCGCCGCCGCTCGGCGACTTGTCGTTGTTGTCCGCGGCGAGCATCACGCGCGTATTCCAAGGCCCGTTCGGCGGCTCCCGCTCGTACGCGAGCAATTTGTCCACGATGGCGTCTATGTTCTCGTCGAAGGGCGCCGCGAGCCGGCCCACGCCCAGGTCCGGCGCCAAGGTGTTGTCCATCGCGACGAAGTAGTTGTCCGACGCCGAGCGGCCGCTCGTAGTATCGTGGATATAATATGTCGGAACCTGGTTCAGGCCGAAGTCCCGCCAGAGCTTGCGGTCGGGATATTTATTGTTATTGTCGCGGTAGTCGGTTAAAGCGTCGCCGACGAGGAGGAGGTTGTCGGGGAGCCGGCCGCCCGGGCGATAGAGGGCCTTGCGATAGAGGTCTTTTACGAAAAGGCGAATCGCGCCCGGGTCGAAGAGCCCCCAGGAATACTCGTCGAAGACGTCCGACATCCGCGCGAAAGCGACGCTTAGCCCCTGCGCCCGCCGGAAGTTGACCAGCGGAAGGACATTGTCGTAATACGCGTCGTAGGCGACGACGATGAGGTCAACGTCTTCATCGATGTCGCGGAGCGTCGAGGCCGCGTCCAGATATACGTCCATCGGTTCCTTGGCCGCCGCGGCCGCCGACGCCGCGACGTAGCGACACTGCCCCGTCGGAATATCGTCCGTAAAGCGCAGCGTATATTCGCCGCCCGCCGCGGCGACCTCGAAGCCGCTAAGGCGACGGCCGCGCGTTACGTCGTAGAGAACTAAATCGTCCGTCGAGAAGCCCTCCACCTCGAAGAGGACCTTCCCGGTAACGCCCGGCGGATTCGTGAAGGAGAGGTAATCGCCATAGGCGCGCAGACGCCGCGGGTATTCGAACTCGAAGCGGTCCAACATTACGTAGTCGTAGGTGCCACTCTGGTCTCCTACCTCGCGAACGTAAAGCCGGTTCGTGCCGTCCGACAAAAGCGCCGCGGGCACCCTTTCTTGAAGCGTGAGCTCCTGGTCCGTATTGTATATTTCGTCCAATATCTTGTGTTCGTCGTCCGTATAGTTCAAATATATTTCGGTGTGGTGCGGCCCGTTCCTCGAGTACCCCGGCATCCGGCGGACCATTACTTCGAAGTAACTGTCGTCGCCACTCGCCACCGGGTCTTGGAGCACAAAGGGAGGCGTCAACATAACCGCCGACGGCATCGGTCCGTAGTAGTCGCGCCAATACCACCACTCCTCCTCGTTACCGAGCGCCGGTTGGCTCTCGGCCTTGTCGATTTTATCCACCTCCGCCCGCATCCGGTCCCAGAAATACGTCGGCCGGGTGCCGCCCGCGGGCGTAACGTCCGCCGGCGCCATCCGCTTTCCGGCCACGTCGTCCGCGACGAGCCAGTAGACGTTATACCGGGTGAACATGTCTTTCGAGAACTCCTGGCTCCCGCCGTTCCCGGGCGCCGTCGGCTCGAAGAAGTCGCAGCCGTGGCCGTAGAACGCGACGTAATCGCCGGCGTCGAAGCTATTGTCGTCCGCGCCCGCGACATAACAGCCGAGCTCCGTCAACCCCTCCGGCTCGTAATAAAAATCCGACGGAAGCCGCTTCGCCGGCCCGACGAAGAGCCGGAGGTTGTCCGGCGAGACGCTATCGACCGGGAAACCCGCCGCGCGAAGCTCCTCGTAACCGACGCGGTAAAGTCCCGTCTCCTCCACGACGACCTTCGCCGCGGCCTTCCCGGCGAAGTCGGTGGGCCAGACGCCGCCGTCCGACGAGGGCATAAGGCCGCCGGCGAACGGCCAGCTCGCCGCGGTCTCCCAATTCAATACCACCGCCGGGATAACGCGCGAGAAGATGCCCTCTTCCGCCGGCCGCGACGGGTAGCCCGCGCGAACGCCGCGCACGCCGCCCGCGAACGAGACCCGGACTACGATGCTTTGGACAACTTTGAGCGTCTCCTTCGTCGGCTGATACTGATACGGATATATCGCGACCGAAAGGAGACGGTACCCCCGGACTATCTCCTGGCCGTCGAGGGCCGCGAGCTTCGCCGGATAGGGACCGCGACTATACGCCGCGGCGTCGTACGTGAATACTTCCCGTAAGGTCCGCTCGCCCCGCCGCTCCTCCACCTCCAACCGCGGCCGCGGGTATAGCTTCACGCCCGTCCGCAAATCGAAAGAGACGCGCTCTACCGCAACGGACACTTCGGCGCCGGGCGGCGCCGCGACGCGGACGGTGCGCACGAGCATCTCCGGCGCGCCCGCGTCGCCGGTGGGCCTAAAAAGCGGCAGTGAATACCGTTGGAAGCGCCGGCCGCCGCCCTCCATCGCCGTCGCCCGCGGCGCCGGCACCCGCACCTCAAACGTACAGCCGTTCTCGCCCGAGCTGAGCAAGGTTACTTCGCCGGCGTCGGCCGTCGCCTCGGGCAAAGGCGACGCCGTCGTGCTCGCCGCCGCCGCCGCCGCGTTCGCCGTAGGCCCGGCCGCAGATGGCGTCGCCGCCGTCGCCGGCGGGCCCACGGCCGTCGTCGCCGGCCCGGCCGCCCACGCGGCACCGGCCGCTATCAATATAGCGAAGAACGTACGCATATTACCTCTCAACTAACCTTCGCCCACACTTTCCGCCCGGCGACCATACCATATAATACCTTGAAAAACAAGCGAATTGGCCTACGGCTACAGGGAATTCAGAAACGCCGACAAGCGCGCCACCTGCGGCCGCCGCGCGAAAGCGGCGACCTCCTCCCGGGCCGTCTCGTAACCCGCGTCGCCCGCCCGCCACCGCCGAAAGGCCTCCAAAAAACCGTCCGCGACCGCCCCCGCGTCGTCCGGCGGGACGATAATCGCCGCCGGCGCCGCCCTCGCCAATAGGTCCCGCGCCTCGCCCGGCGGCACCGCGGCGAGGATAGGCCGCCCCACCCCCAGGTATTCGTAAAGCTTCCCGGGCACCACCGCCGGGCCCTCCGCGGGCGCCATCGCCAACAACAATACGTCCGCCCCCTGACACGCGCGCACCGCCTCCCGGTGCGGCAGGTATCCCACGTCGAACGCCACGCCCGCCAAACCCATCGCCGCCGCCGCCCGCCGCTCGTCCTCCCGGTTTATCCCGACCAAATACAACCTCGCCCGCGCCGCAAACGCCCGGTCCCGCCGGCGCGCCTGGGCGAACGCCGCCAATATCTCGCGCGCGCGCCGGCCGCCCCGAAACGAGCCGTTATGGACGACCACGAACGCGTCGCCGTCGTCCTTCGCGAGCGGCGTCCCCATATCCGCGGCGTCGAAGCCGTTCCGGAGGGTGAGGAGCCGGCCCGGGCGCCGCCGCCGGCCGCCGAACTCCCGCGCCATAGACGCGTTGTTGACGACCACGCCGTCGGCGGCCGAGAGAACCCACCGCTCGCCTGCACGGTTGATGTATTGGTTGATGAAGCCGAGGTCGCGTTTCAGGTGATGTTGGCTCCACGCGTCGCGGAAGTCCGCCACCCACCCCGCCCCCGTAAGATATTTCAACGCCAGCCCGACCACATGGCAGGACTCCGGCGGCGACGTGCTGAGGATAATATCGAAACGGGCCCGCGACGCCGCGCGCAAACCCCGCGCCACCGCGAACGGCACCCACCACATCTGCTCGTCCGGCTGGAAGAGGCGCCGGCTTATCTTCTTATACGAGAGCGCCGCCGGCCCGACCGCCGCCGCCGGCCGCTCCCGCGCCCGCGTCGCCAGGTCGGCAAAGCTGTTCCCCACCGCCCTGGGCGCCGGCGCCGGCCGCCACCCGGCGAGCCAGCTAAGCCGGAGCGGCTCCAGGCTCCCGGCGCGGTGGACCACCACGCCCCTAATCTCGTCCAAGAGCGACGCGTCGTAGGCGTGGTAGCGTATGTCCTTTACCGTCAGGACCTCCACCGCCCACCCGAGCTCGCGTAAATAACGCGCGAACTTGACGGGCCGGTGGACGCCGCCGCTCCCGAGCGGCGGGAAGTTGTGCGCCACCAGCAGGAGCCGTTTTTTAGGAGCCGACGACATCGCCGAAGAGGGCCGCGAGCTCGGCCGTAAGGCGGCGCCGCTCGAAGCGCCCGAGCCCTTCGGGAACCGCGGCCGGCGTGCCCCGTTCCCGCCGGCCGTCGTAAAGCTCGCCGAGCGCCGCGGCCGCGCCGGCAACGTCGTCCGGAGGAACTACCTTCCCGGCACCGAAACGCCGCACCAACGCCGCGGCCTCGCCCGCCGGCGGCACCAGCGCCAGTATCGGCCGGCCCGCGCGGAGGTATTCGAATATCTTGCCAGTCAACGTCGCCGCAGCGCCGGCGCGCGAGCCGATGACGAGCAGGTTCACGTCCGCGGCCCGGGCCGCCGCCACCGCTTCCCGGTGCCCCTTCGCACCCACGGCGTCGAGGGAAACGCCGAACGCCGCCGCCCGCGCTAGCAACCGCCGCCCCATCGGCCCGAGGAAGCGGACGCGGAAGTCGTCCGCGCCGAGCCGCCGCTCACCCACAAAACGCGCCGCCGCTCGTAAAAACGTCCACGGCATCCGGCCGCTGTAGAACTGCCCGGTATACGTTACGGTGAACGGGCCCGGCGACGCCGGCGCCGGCCCGGCGAAGTCATCCTCGTCGAAGCCGTTGGGGATGAACGCCACCGGGCAATCGCTCGAGACTCGTTGGCGGTATGTCTCGGCCATCCCGGCGGTAACGCAGACGACGGCCGCGGCGCCGGCGAGGACGGCCGCTTCCGCCCGCGGCGTCCGCCACCGGTGAAGGGGCGTCGGCGGTCGCTCGAAGGGGTTACCGGCCCACGCGTCCCGGTAGTCGAGGACAAGGGGGACGCCCGCCTCCCCCGCGAGGCGCGCCGCGACGACGTGCGAGGTATACG
>CAZJNB010000082.1:0-8273 GCA_964547385.1 uncultured bacterium | reverse complement strand
TCTGGCCCGGGCGGCGGGTTCGTGGGCGAATTCAATTTCCCCTTGACATAAGGCCGCGGCGCGTCTAAAATCCTGATACGCTTATGGCCCCACCAAAATTCCGCAATACCCTCGCGCTCAAATTGACGCTCGTCATCGAGGCCGTCATCATCCTCGCCATCGTGACCGTCGCGGGCGTCAACCTAAGCCGGGAGCTGGCGCGTATCGACGACGACGCCCGCGCGCGAATGAACCTCACCGTCGGCCTTATCCAACGCGCGTTCACGACGCTGCCGCGGGCCCAATTCGAGAACTGGCTCCAGGAGACGTACCGCGTCCGTCTGCGGACCGCCGACTACGAGCTCTCGCCGGTCTATGTCCTCATCCTCCGCGGCCAGGAGGAGGTCATCGTCGCCTCCTCCAACCCGCGCTACCCGGTAGTGGACCACGCCGGCCGGCCGCTGGAACCCCTCTCCTACTACAAGATCGCGGCCCCTAACCTCGCCCGCGTGAACGCCCACGTTACCGACCCGGGCACCGGCAAGGCCCGCTACCTCATAAGCGTCGGCTACTCCGTCGCCGGCCTTAACTGGCTCATCGAACGGGAGGTCCTTACCGCCGCGGCGATCGCCGCCTTTTTCGTCTTAGCCGGCCTGGTCGTCGCCGTCGCGGTCTCGGTCCGCTGGACCAAGCCGATAAAAGAGCTCGCTGCGGGCCTGGGCCGCGTCCAGGAAGGGAACTTCGGCTACCGCGTCCCGGTCCGCCGGCGCGACGAGCTGGGCCGCCTCGCCCACACCTACAACATTATGGCCGAGGGGCTTCGCGACCGGGAGTTCATTAAAAATACGTTCAAACGCTACGTTACTAAGCAGGTCGCCGAAAAAATCCTCTCTCAGAAAGGAGCCATTACCCTTATCGGCGAGAAGCGCGAGGTGACGGTCCTGTTCTCGGACCTCGAGAACTTCACGCCTTTCTCGGAACGGCACGAGCCCCACGAAGTCGTCGCCCTCTTAAACGAATACCTTGCCATAATGATAGACGTCATATTCCTCTACGAGGGCGCCCTTGATAAGTTCCTGGGCGACGGCGTGATGGCCTACTGGAACGCACCCCTCGACCAAGACCACGCGCCGATCAAGGCCGCCGCGGCGGCGTTGGAGATGCAGGACGCCATCGCCCAGTTCAATAAAAAACGCGTCGCCGCGGGTAAAGAACCGGTCTACGCCGGCATCGGTATCTCCACCGGCGAGGCCGTCGCCGGCAACATCGGCTCCGAGAAGAAGATGGAATACACCATCATCGGCGACAAAGTCAACCTCGCCCAGCGTATCGAGGGCCAGACGGACCGCGGCCAAATCCTCGTATGCGCGGCGACCTATAAATATATCAAAGATTATTGTTACGCGACGCCGCTGCCGCCCAGCCGTTTAAAAGGGAAGTCGGAGCCGGTCCAGATATACGTCCTCCACGGCTTGAACCGGCGCGCGGCCCCTTTCATCGCCAGCGGCCGAGAGGACCTGCTCCTCGACGTCTAAAGGCCGCGGGAAATTTGGTATTGACTTCGCCGCCGGCATCAATTATACTGCACCCACGCTGAAATCATCTTTTTTAATCACACGCTCTCGTGCGAAAGGAGTACAGGCAAATGAAAAACCACCCGCTTTTATGGGCCGTCGTCATCATGCTCGGCGTCGCCCTGTCGTTCTCCGCGTGCGGTAAACTGAAGAAAGAAAAACCCGCGGAGACGCCCATTTCCGTAGAGACACCCGAACAACCGGCGGAAGCGCCGGCCGAAGCGCCCTCGACGGAAGCGCCGGCCGAAGCGTCGGCCTTTACGCCCACCAAACTCGACCTCCTCAAGATGCTCGACGACTGTCTGGGGGCCGGCGAGGATACCCTCGGCTGGGACAACATCTACTGCTCTCTGTCCCTCGAAAAAGATATCGAACTCTTCACCGCGCTCCAGCCGCTTTACGAAGCCGGCTCGAGCGACCGCGGCTTCATCGACGCGTCGATCACCGACCTGGGCAACATCAATACCTTCCTCAATGAGAAGATCGCCAAAGCCGAAGGCGTGGACCCCACCGGCACCGACGCCAAGGCCAAGAAGAAGAAGATTCGCGACATCCGCGCCCGCGTCCGCGCTATGATCGGCGGACCCGCGCCCAAGAAACCGGTGCCCGAATGGAAGGGCGACCTCCAGAAGAAGAAGTGGAACGAGCGCGGCGAGATGATGAAGAAGAAGTGGGCCGAACGAGGCGGAAAGTAACTCCAACAGCTCTTTAAGAAGGCGGCCTCCGGGCCGCCTTTTTTTATTAAACCCCGTACGGGGCCGCCGGCGTCAAAGATACACCTGACCGCGCCCCTACTTTTTTCCGTTGACTTCGGGCCGCTAATATCATATAAGGGAAAAAGAGAGCGTCGAAGCAATCATCTATTTCCCCCAGGGAAAGGAGCAGGACCGATGAAAGGTAAATTACTATGGCTCGCGCTCGTTATGGCGCTGGCGGCGTCCCTCGTCGCCTTCGGCTGTAAGGGTAAGCAGAAGAAAGTCGAGGAAATCACCGTCGAAGAGACCACCACCCCCACCGAAGAGGGCGTGGAAGAGATCTCGATTCCGGAGCAGCCCGTCTACGAGCCGACGAAGCTGGACGACCTTAAAATGCTCGACGACTGCCTGGGCGCCGCGGAAAAGACGCTCGGGTGGGACAATGTCTTTTGCTCGATCTCGCTCGATAAATCCGTAGGCCTCTTCACCGAACTCCAGCCGGCCTACAACCCCGGCTCCGCCGACCGCAGCTTCATCGACGCGGCCATCACCGACGTCAACAATATCTTGACCTGGCTCAACGAGAAAATCGACAAAGGCGAAGCGGTGGACCCCAACGGCGCCGACGCCAAAGACAAGAAGAAGAAGCTCCGCGAAATCCGCGCCCGCGTCCAAGCTATGATCGCCGGGCCCGCGCCGAAAAAAGCTATCCCGGAGTGGAAGGGCGAGCTGATGAAGAAGAAGTGGCACGAGCGCGGCGAGATGATGAAGCGGAAGTGGGCCGAACGCGGTAATAAGTAACCGCTCTCTCGCAATCATTAGCTAACACCAGGGGCGGCGAAAGCCGCCCCTCGTATTATTTTAACGCCGAAGTGCCCCCCGATGGGCTCCGAAAGATTACAGCGGAACGTCCCCCTCCTCTACGTCTCGCGCCTGTGCGCGAACCTCATCTTCTTCGTCCCGGTCATCGTAATCTTCTTCCAGCGTCAGGGTCTGAATATGACCCAGGTAATGTTCCTCCAGACGGCGTTCGCCGTCGCCATCGTCGCGCTGGAGGTCCCATCCGGCTTCTTCGCCGACCGCGTAGGCCGCAAACCCAGCGTCTTCCTCGGCGCCGCCGGCGTTACCGTCGCCTGCGTCGTCTACGCCCTCGGGCAAGGCTTCTCCCACTTTCTCGTCGCCGAATTGCTGTGGGCCCTCGGCTCTTCGCTCATCTCGGGGGCCGACGCCGCCCTCCTCTACGATACGCTGGCCGCCCTCGACCGCGAAGACGAATACCAGAAAGTCGAGGGCCAGGCAACGTTCTGGGCGATGGCGGGCGCCGCAGGTGCCTCCGTCGTCGGCGGCCTCCTCGCGACCGCGGGCCTACGCGTCCCGTTCTATCTAACGGTGGCGGCCCTCGCCGCGGCAACGACAACAACGCTCTTCCTGCGGGAAGCGCCCCGCCGGCGGGGCGGTCACCGCCGCGGCGAGCTCTATTACCTCTACAAGATCGGCCGCTTCGCCCTCTACAAGAACGCCGAGGTTCGCGGGCTCATCCTGTTCGCCGCGGTCCTCAGCGGCCTCGGCACCGTCGGCTTCTGGCTCTATCAACCCTACTTCGAACGGTGCGGCATCCCGCTCGCGTACTTCGGCCTTATCTTCGCGCTCTTCAACGTCTTCGCCGCGTTCTCCGGCAAGATCGCCTTCGCCGTCGAGCGCGTCGTCGGCAAACGGCTCGCGCTCGCGTCCCTCCCGGCGCTCCTGGGCGGCTCCTTCTTCGCGATGGCCGCGTTCGTGGCGCCGTGGGGCTTCCTGTTCGTCCTCTTCGCCCAATTCGTCCGCGGCTTCTCCACGCCCGTCATCCAAGACTATATCAACCGGCACACCTGGTCCGACAAACGCGCCACCGTTTTGTCCCTCAAGAACCTCACCGGACGCCTGGTCTTTATTATAACCGCGCCGGTGGCGGGCGCCGCGGTAGACCACGGCGACGTCCGCCTGGGCCTCGTCTTCGCCGGCGCCACGACGGTCGTCGCGGGCGCGGTCCTACTCCTCGCCCTCCGCCGCGACCGGGTGATTTAGCAACCCGGCTTTCCCTTATTCGCCTTCGGCGGGAGTTTCTTCGCGCGGCGGCGCCGCCGCGGTCCCAGCCCGGGGCGGCGTCGGCGCCACCGTCTCCGCCGCGGCTTCAGGCGGCGGCTCGGCCGTCCCGGCCGCCGGAAGCGGCCCGGCCCGCGTCGTCTTTCGCGGCGGCTTCGCCAGCGGCGTCGGCGACGGCCCCCACCTCACCGGCCGCCGCCGCGGCCTTTCGTATTCGCCCTTAAGCCGTTGGTAGTAAGGCTTCCCGAGCGGCGCGAGCTCCTCCGCGGCCAGCAAAAGGCCGGCGCGAAGCCTCCGGGCCTCGCTCGCCGAAAGCGGCGGCGAATACTCGCCGGCGCCCGTGAGGGTAGCCGCGGCGTCGTCGAGCCGTTCGTAGGCCCGAGCGAAGACGCCGCCGCGATACGGGTCCGGCGCCCGGCGGACCGCCGCCAACGCGTCCGCGCGCGCTTGCGTAACCAACGCCTGCGCCCGGGCGTCGTCCGCGCCGACGTAGACCGCGGCCAGCTCGCACGTCTTTTGAAGCGCCGCCGCCCGCGCGGCAAACTCGTCCTCCGCGAAGGGCGCCGGCGCCGGCGACTCGGGCGCCGGCCGCAGCCGCGAACACCCGCCCGCGAGCGCACCCGTAATTATAGCCACTATTAAATAATACCGTATCACGGAACCCGCGCCGTTACGATGTGCGCGACGCCGCCGAACTTCGCCGCAGTGGTAACGTCCACAAACCCCGCCCCGGCGAGCCACCCGCTGAAATCCGCGCCGCCGAAGCACCCCAAGATAGACGCGACCAAGTAGCCGTATGCCCCGGCGTCGTGCCCCACGAGCCGCCCCCAAAACGGGACCGCTACTTTTAAATATAATCTGTAGGCGAAACCCCATACGCCGCCCGGCGGCGCGAAGAGGTCCACTATCGCGAGCCGGCCGCCCGACGCCACGACCCGGCGGACCTCCGCAAGCGCCGCCGCGACGCCCGGTATATTCCGGAAGACGAAGCCGCTCCCCGCACCATCAAAGACGCCGTCGCGGAACGGCAGTTGGCGCGCGTCGCCGAAGACGAAGCGGACCCGCCCTTCCGCCGCCGCCGCCGCCAACCGCCGCCGCGCGACCGCGAACATCGGCGCCGTCCGGTCCAAGCATACGACCGAAGTCGCGCCCGCGGTCAACGCCGCGGCGGCGAGGCCGCCGCTTCCCGCGCCCACGTCGAGGACGACGCCGCGTAGGTGCCGCACCGCGGCCCGCCGTAAATATCGGTCGAAGCCGAAACTGAGCGCCGTGTTCAACAGGTCGTAGCGGCGCGCGATTCGCCCGTAGGTTCTATCTAAAAAAGCCTGCTTGGCGCGCGCTCGAGATAGCGTTGACATCGTTCCCTACCGGTGTTAGATTTACGAAGATGTGGCCTCGCCGGAACCTATGTGAACTCGCCCTTTCGCTCGCCGCGCTCTTCGCCCTCAGCTGTGGGCCGACGTGGGAGACGTATCGGGGCGGCCCGGCTCGCGCCGGCTCCCTACGCCCCACTTTCGCCCGCGCCCCCGGCGGCCGCGCCTGGGCCCTCGCGCTCCCGGCGGCCTCGTTCTCCTCGCCGGTCCTCGGCCGCGGCGCCCTCCTCGTCGGCACCAACGACGACTACCTCAACGTAATCGAGCCGGCGTCCGGGAAACTGCTCTGGCGCTACCGCACCGGCGGCGACGTCGCCAGCGGCGCCGCTCTCGCCGGGACGACCGCTTACGTCGGCGCCGCCGACGGCTTCCTCTACGCCCTCGAGCTCTCCCGGGCGCGCCTTAAATGGAAATTCCACGCCGATAGCAAAATCGTCGCCGACGCCGTCGTGGCCGACGGCCGCGTATTCTTCGGCACCCTCGCCGGCACCCTCTACTGCCTCTCGAGCCGCGACGGCACCCGGCGTTGGGCCGTGGCGGACCTCGGGCCGCTGTGGACCTCGCCCAGCGTGGCCGAAGGCCGCGTTTACGTCGCCTCCCGCGACGGCCGCGCCCGCGCCTTCGACGCCACCTCCGGCGAGCAATGGTGGGACTACGACGCCGGCGCGCCCCTCACCGCGCCCCCCCTCGTCCTCGACGGCGCCCTCGTTACCGCCACCCAGGAGGGCGATATTATCGCCCTGGCCGCCGACGACGCTAGGCCGCTCTGGACATATCCCGCGGGTGCGGGCGTAAGCGCCCTCGCCGCCGACGGCGGCCTCATCTTCGCCGGCACCTGGGACGGGCGGCTCCTCGCCCTCCGCGCCCGTGATGGCCAAAAGCTCTGGCGGACGGAACTCACCGGCGCGATCGAGGGGTGCCCCGCCGTCGCCGGCGCCCTGGTCTACGTAGGGACGGCGGCCGCGAAAATTTACGCCGTCGCGGCCGCAAACGGCGATATCAAATGGGAAGCGGACGCCCCCGCCGGCGTCTCTTCCAGCCTGGCGATTGGCGCCGACGCCGTCTACGCCGTCGCCGACGACGGCACCGCCCTCTCGTTCCGCTGACGCCCTCCCGACGCGCCCGCGAAACCGCCTTAGCCGGCTAACTTCGCCGCGCCCCCAATAAAAGAAATATGAGATACGTTACCGCGGTCAACGTCGCCGCGAGGTACGTCAGCGCCGCGGCGTTCAGAACCCGGCGCGCGCCCGCCACTTCCTCCGGCGCCACCGCGCCCGTTCCCCGGAGCATCGCGAGAGCGCGACGCGACGCGTTCAGCTCGACCGGCAACGTAATCAATTGGAACGCTACCGCGAACGCGTAGAGGACAATTCCGACGTTGATGAGAAATCCCCACCGGAAGAAGAAGCCGCCGATGAGCAACGGTATGAGCAATTGGGAGCCCAAGTTCGCGACCGGGAGAATCGCGTTGCGCGCGGCGAGGAAGATGTAGCCGTCGCGGTGCTGGACCGCGTGTCCTACTTCGTGGGCCGCAACGCCATAGGCGGCGATGTTGCCGCCCCGCGCCACCGCCGACGACAGCCGTAACGTCCGAGCACGGGGGTCGTAATGGTCGCTCAGGGCGCCGCCGACCTCTTCCAACGCCACCGCCCCGAGCCCCTCCCGCGACAACAACAGCGCCGCCACTTTAGCGCCGGGCATTCCCGCGGCCGCCGGCACCTGCGCGTATTTCTTATACGTCGCCCGGACCTTCCACTGGGCGTAGAGCCCCAAGAGAATTACCGGCACGAGGAGCAGATAGCTCGGGTCCAAATACGCGAAGAACGGATATAACATAATGTCGCTTCTCCCGCGCCTACGAGACGACGGCCCCGGCTAAGACAACATCTCTCGCTTTGACCCGCACGTCCACGAAACGGTTGCCCGGGCCGTCGTAGCCGTCGAGCCGGAGGCGTAAATAATTATCGGTTAATGCTATAACGTCGCGCCGGCGGCGGCCGCGGCCCTCCACCAACGCCGGCCGGACGGCGCCGTCGAACCGGTAACCGAAAGATGACTTCTTCGCAGTAGCTATCTCCCGGAGAACCCTCGCCCGCCGCTCGCGCGTAGCCGGCGGGACTTGCCGGGACGCGCCGGCAGCATCCGTTCCCGGCCGCGCCGAGAACGGGAATACGTGGACGTAGGCGAGCGGAAGTTCTTCGAGAAGCGCACAGGTCCGCGCGAACGCCGCGGCGTCTTCGCCGGGGAGGCCGGCGATGACGTCCGCGCCGATGGCCACCGCCGGGACCCGCGCGAGTAGTTCGTCGCATAGCCGCCGGTAATCACGCACGCGGTAGCGGCGCCGCATCGCGGCCAAGACGCGGTCGTCGCCGGACTGAAGAGGTAGGTGCACGTGGGGGCAGAGACGGCCGGCGTTCGCCAGCTCGGTAATTAGCTCGGGCCCGAAGTCCGCGACGTCCACCGACGACAGGCGGAGCCGGAAGTCGCCCGCGAGAGACGACAACGATCTGCACAGCCGCGCGAGCGAACGCCCCCGGCCCAGCTCGCGGCCGTAGGAGCCGAGGTCCACG
>CAZJNB010000081.1:0-8357 GCA_964547385.1 uncultured bacterium | reverse complement strand
CGGCGTTGGCCTTATGGGCCAAGGGGGCGGCGGCGGCATCGGCGGCGGCTTGGGCGTATCGCGGTCGCGGGCCGCGAGCGGCGCCACGTCCGGGGAATACGCCTTCGCGGCGAAGGCCGCGGCGCCTATGGCGGAGGCGGCCGATGAGGCGAAAAAAATGGCGAAAGAGCCGTCGGAGGAGGAAGGCCGGGGCTTCGCCCAGGCCGAAGTCCGCCGGGAGTTCGCGGATACGGCGGTATGGCTCCCCGATATCTTCACCGCCGCCGCGGGCGCGGCCGTCGCGTCGTTCGAGCTTCCCGATAACCTCACCGATTGGCGCGTTATGGCGCTCGCGCTCGACCGCGGCCAACGCTTCGGCTGGGGCTCGACGTCGTTCAACGTCAACAAGTTTATCATCGCCCGCCTCAAGGCGCCGCGCTACTTCGTCGCCGGCGACGTTGCCCGCCTTACGGCCGTAGGCCACAACTACCTCGAAGAGCCGCAGGAGCTTAAGCTGACGATAGAGGAGGAGAACCTCGTCGGCGTGAAGGGCGACGCCGCCAAGACCGAGAAGGTCGCGCCCGATGGCAAGGCGGTCCTCTATCGGTGGGTGGAGGCGCCGGCGGCCGGCGAGGCCAAACTCGTTACGTCCGCGCTGACGGCGGTGGAGTCCGACGCCGCGGCGCTTACCCTCCCGATATACCCCCACGGCACCCAAATCCGCCAGGCCTTCGGCGGACGTCTCCGCAAAGAGGTCTCCCACGACTTCACCATCGCCCCCGGGATGGCGCCCGATACGTTCGCGGGTGAGCTCTACCTCACCCCCTCGCTCGCGGCGACGCTGAGCCACGGCCTCGACTTCTTCACCGAATACCCCTACAATTGCGTCGAGCAGACGCTCAACCGTTTCCGCTTGAACGCGCTGATGGCCGCGGCCGCGGCGGACCTCCGGCTCGACGAGACGACATTGACGGAGGGGCTGGGCGAAGCCGTAGAAGAGGGAGTCGCCCGGCTTGCCGAACAACAGACCGCGGAGGGCGGCTGGCCCTGGTGGAAGGGCGGCCGGGAGTCCCCCTATATGACGGCCTACGCCCTCGACGGCCTCGGCGCCTTGCGCGACAACCCCTTCCTCTCCGAGAACGCGGCGAGCCGGCTCGAGGAGATGCTCGCCGGCGGCACCGCATACTTGCGCGGCTACGTGGACGAGTGGCGTAACGCCCGGGACCGCTATCCCGCGGCGCTCTCGCTCTACGTCGCCGACGTCGCCTTGCGGACGGGGATTATGACGCCGGACGAAGAGGTCGCCGGCGAGTTGGCGGACTATTACTTCGAGTCGCGGGCGGAACACGACGAGATGTCGCTCGCACTCCTGGCGTCGGTCCTCTCCCAACGCGGCGACGAGCAACGCCTCGCGGTGGTCCTCCGCAATCTGGACAACGGCGCCAAGGTGGGGCCCGACAACACCCTCCACTGGGGCGCGGCCCCGGAGAACTGTTGGCGCTGGTGGGACGACGCCGTCGAGACGACGGCCAAGGTGTTGGAGGTCAAGCTGGCCCACCAGCCCGACAGCCCCCAGCTCTCCTACATCGTCGATTGGCTGGTGGACGAGCGCCGCGGCGCCTCCTGGAAGTCCACCAAGGATTCCGCGGCGGCCACGACCGCGTTGATACGCTACATCCTGGCCCGGCCCGAGCTCGCGGCGCCGATCGTCGTCGCCTACCGCGCCGGCTCGCGGGAGGGCGGCGTGGAGCTCGACGCCGCCGCCTACGAGAAACCGGGCGAGCAAGTGACGTTCACGGCCGAGGACTTCGCCGAGGGGGAGAACGAGATGAGCCTCACGCGGACCTCGGGCGAGGGGCCGCTCTTCTACACCGCCGCGGTGGAATACTACGCCGAGGGCAAGGAGCTGCCGGCGGTCCAGGGCTCCGTTACGCTCGCTCGCGCGTTCTATATCATCAAGAAGGAGTTCAAGAAGGGCAAGCTTCGGGAGAAGCGGCTCCCGCTAAGCAGGCCGCTCGAGCTCGGCGAGGAAGTAGAGGTGGAGCTCACGATAGACTCGCCCTACGACTTCGACTATGTCGTCCTGGAGGACCCGAAGGCCGCGGGCTTGGTCTACCTCGAGACGCGCTCGGGCTACAACTGGCCGCTGAACGGCTTCGTCGAGCTGTGGAACAAACAACGCAACGTCTTCTTCGAGCGGCTGGCCGCGGGCGAGACGGTCGTTACCTATCGGCTCCGCGCCGAGGTCCCGGGGACCTTCGCGGCGCTGCCGGCGCGGATATACGGGATGTATTCCCCGGACATCGGCTCCAACACCGCCTCCGGCACGATAGAAATAAAAGAATAACGACGCCCCATCGCCGGGCAAGTTCGTTACAGGCCCCCTCGGCGGAGGGGGTTTTTTCTAGGGGGGAGGACAACCGGGCCTTTTTATTGATAATGCTTTTCTAATGGCGTTGAATAGTTGGCGCCTTAGAATTGAAATAGATGAAGGGGATGTTTTCGTGGGGTTGAAGGAAAGTAAGGTAACCAGGCGTCTGGGGCGTGAATCCGGCGGTTGCGGCCCGGGCGGTGGCGCCGGCGTCGCTGGGGCGGGTGAAGGCGTTATTTAAGTAAGGTTTCCCCTTAGGAAGGAGTCGCCCTTACGCGGGCGGCGTTATTTATTCTCGGCCGTTTTAACCGCCCACGCGAGGCCGTTCCCGACGTCCAAAACCGTAGTTACCGCGTCCGGCCGGGCGCGGAGCCACCCGAGGAAGGGTGCGGTGGCCTCGGCGTGCGATATCACGTTGTCCGCGACGAGCGACGCCGCCGGCGCGAGCTTCGGCCAGAGCCTCTCCGCGTAGGCGACGTATTCGGCCTTTTCGGCATCAATAAACGCGAGGTCGAAAGGTCCGCGGATGCCGTCCAAGGTGATGAGCGCGTCCCCCGACTTCACTTCTATTATGTCCGCGACGCCGGCCCGGGCGAAGTGCTCCCACGCTACCTCTACGATAGCGGCGTTCTTCTCGAGCGTTACTACGCGTCCCCCCGTCGCGGCGCACGCCCGGGCGAGCCACAGCGTCGAATAACCCGCGCTCATTCCCACTTCGACGACCCTCTGGGCCGTGGCCGCGAGGGCGAGTTGGTAGAGGAAGCCGGCCGATGTTGGGTGGAGCGAGCGGTAGCGCGCCGCGGGCGGGAGTCCCTCGAACCGTTGCCTTTCGTCCTCGTGCCGCACCTCGGCGGTTACGGCTTGCCACGCGGCTTGGTCGAAGTCGCCGCTAGCGGCGGTCATTCCGCCTCCACCGCGACGCCGTAGAGCTCGCGCGCCGGGTCGAAGGTGAGGTCGAAGCCGAGCGTCATACTATAGGTAGTTTCGGGCATATTCCACGTCCGTATCTCGTCGCTTAGGGCCCGGGCGAAGTCGGCGTCGCCGACGGTATCCGTTTCGATATCCACCGCGGCGACGGTTCCGTCGGCGGCAACGGTAAGGCTGGGATGGAGGGTCCCGGCGGGGCCGCCCGGGCCGAAGCGCGTCAGGTATATCTCTTTGAGCCGCGGCTCCTTCTGGGCCAGGAGGGCGGCGAGCTCGACGGTCCAACCGAGGGCGCCGGCGAGGGCGTCGAAGAAGCCTGCGGCCGCGGGCGCCGCGAGGGCGACGGCTACAAGAACCGCGATGTAGAATCTTCTATTCCTGATCTCCCGCATAGTCTTATCCTTTCTTTCCGCGGAGGGCGAAGTGAGGGTGGAGGTAGCCGCGGCCGAGGTCGAACGTTTCGACCGTTAGGCCTGCGGCGACCATAGCCCGGCGGTATTCGTCGCCCGTGCGGAGGTAGACGCCGCCGCCCTTGGTGAAGCCGACGACGCGGACCGCGAGCCATTCCTGGAAGGCGCACCACCGCCGTTTCCAGCGAGGGCGGTCGTTCATCTCTTTGATGATTAAATAGCCGCCCGGCCGCAGGCGCGCGCTCGCGAGGCGGATGAGCTCGTCCTGGCGCCGCGGCGGGAAGAGGTAAAGCACGTCCACGCAAATAATCGTTTCGAAGGGGCCGCGGCTCTCGAGGTAGGCGAAGGCGTCGTCGTGGACGAACGAGATGCCTGCGCGGCCGCGGCAAGTCTTCTCGGCCGTCGCGATCTTTGCCGCGTCCGCGTCCACGCCGGTGACGGCGACGTCGCCGCGCTGGGCCCGAAGGACGTTCGCGAAGACGCCCGCGGCGCACCCCAACTCCACAGCGCTCTTGACCTCAGGCGGGACTAACGCCGCGACGCGCCCGAGCGGCGCGGTCGCGTAACGTATCCGCGCGTAAAGCCGTTCGGCCAGCCTTAGGCCCGCGTAAAACCCGGCGATATCCGCGTAGGGCATCTTTTCTCCGGCGCGCGAAACTCCTCGCCGATACTATAGTTAGCCGTGGCCCCGGCGTCAATAAATAAAATAAAAAGGGCCGGCGGAGCCGGCCCTGGACGTTCGTGCGGTAATTACTTGAAGACGGCTTTAACCTTTCCGAACGATACCGGCGCGACGTTCGAGGCGCCGGTCGTGAAGTTCCACGTATACTTCTGCATCGAGTTGTTGAAGAGGTCCTTGCTGTTAACTTCGACGATGATCGTGGAGTTCGGCGGTAAAGAGCTGGTGGGGTCGAACTTCAGGCGGTAGTTGAAGAAGTTGTCCTGGAAGGTAAGCGAGCCCGGGACGTTGCCGCCGCCCTGGACCTTAGCCGTCATCGTCGTGGCGCTCTTATCGACGCCGGAGCCGTCATCCTTGACGTTGACGTAAATCATGGTGTTTACGTCGACGCCGGTGGCGCCATTACCCGGGTAGGGGTTAAGGCAATAGGGCGCCTCGGTGTCGCCGTTGATCGTCCGGCGGAGGGCCGCTTTGATCTGGGCCTCGTTGAAGCTGTAAGCCTCCATCCAGTAGATCTTGCCGGTGGTCCCGACGACCGACGTTTGGCTATACCAACCGCTCCCGGGCATCCGCCAAGCGTAAAAGTCGCTCGTAGTACCGTCCAAGAAGTCCTGCTGGAGGGTGCGGCCGTAGTAATTGTATTTGGCGTCGTATTGGGTATAGGCGGTGTCCCAGCCGTTGAAAGAGATAAATTCTACGCCGGTGCCTTCGTTGTGAACCTGGCCGTAAAGGGTATCGAGCTGTCCCAGCTCGGTCATACACTGGCTTCAAGACCTCTTCCAGTGGACGACGACGATCCCCTTGCCGCTATAGGAATTGATGTTGAGCCAGGGGCCGTGATAATCGGGGCCGACGTTGTCGATCGTGTAGTTCGCGAGCGCCGGGTGGTCGTCGCCAATCTGGAGGGGAATCGCCGGCGCTACCGCGGCGATTACGACGATTGCCGCGATAGCAATGAGCACAATACTTCTACGCATTTCTATACCTCCTTGTAGTTATGCGTTAATAAACCGAGATAGACCTACTCACCCTTACATAATACAATATAGCCGATAGGCGCACCGGCGTCAAGTAAAAAATGGGGGCGGCGGCCCGCGTTGTTTTTCGGTTCCGGCGGGGCGGTATTTTCGCCCCGGCCTTACGGCGTTTTTGCCATAGGCCTTTCGTCGGCGATCGCGGCCCCGGGCCGCCATATACCTAATATTTTTCTTAGGCGGCGCGTAAAAAGGAAGAAAAAATTCTTCGTGCCGTCTCGCCACAGCGATAACTTAGACTCGCCCCGGCGTTTGACGTAATGGAAGTGGACCGGGATTTCCCGGGCGGCGAGCTCGCCGCGCCGCTCGAAGACCTCGAGCTTCAGCTCTTCGCTGAAGGGCATGCCGTCGGCCGTTACGTTCACGCGCGCGAGCACGTCCCGGCGGAAACACCACATCCCCGACTGGGAGTCCCGCAGGCGGAACCAGTAGAGGAGGGCGATCGTGAGGTTGAAGATACGGTTGCCGATAAAACGTAGGAAGTAGTCGAAGTTTTCCTGCCAGTCCGCGGCGACGCGCCAGGCGCTGATGAAGTCGAGGCGTTCCGCGACGAGGATGTCTATTAAATACGCGATCGCGTTCACCGGGTAGCTGGCGTCGCCGTCGAGGGTGCATATGATGTCGCCGCTCGCCCGCGACAGGCCGGATTTATAAGCGCGGCCGTAACCCGGGCGAACCTCGAAGACCACGCGGGCGCCGCCCGCCAGCGCGACCTCGCCGGTCCGGTCGTCCGAGTTGTTGTCCACTACGATAACTTCGTCCACGAACGACGGCATCGTCCGCAGGCATTCCGCAACGCCCTCCTCTTCGTTATAGCAGGGCATTACAACCGATATGTTAAGGCCGTGTCGCATCCTTCTTCGTTAACTTAATATCGCCGCCCGAGCAAGAAATAGGTGCCCGTTCCCCAAGCGCCGCCGGCGAAGCCCAGCGCCAACTCCAGCGGGAGGAGGACCAACGCCGCCGCGGCGAGGGCTACGCTCCGTTTCGCTACGAACGCGAGCCAGCGCCAGTTGAGCGCGTAGAACGCGGCGAGCGTTGCCGCGCCGCCTATGGCCGCAAGCGGCCGCGAGAACGCCGCCGCCACCGCCCATAACGGGAATAGGATGCTGAGAGCTGTGGCGATAACGAAGCTCGTCGGCACCGACGTCCGGTTGCCGCCACGCCCCGGGCCCATTCGCCATATGCACCGGCTCAACGCGGCGCCCCGGCGAAACGCCGTCGCGAGGACGCCGACCGTAGTATAAATCTTTCGGTGCTCCACCGCTATGCTTTTTTCGAGGGCGATGACGTAGCCCTTTGCCGCCAACGTCCGCCCGAACGCGGTGTCCTCGACGGAAGGGCGGCGGTAACCTTCGTCGAAGCCGCCCGCCGCCCAAAACACCTCTTTCTTTATGGAGGCACAGCTCGTATAGAATAAGGCGACCCGCGCCGGAAGGCGCAGGTACGTGAAACGCATCCAGAGGTTCTTGTAGCGGCTCGCGACGTTAGCGAGCGTCGGCACTTCCGCCTCCACGCCGATGACGCCGTCCGTTCCTTCCACGTACGCCGCGGCAAGCCGTTCGAAGGTATCGTTGGCGACGAAGACGTCCGCGTCGATGAACAGGATAATGGGCCCGCGTGCCGCGCGGGCGCCGGCGTTGCGTGCCGCCGCCGGCCCGGGCGGGCCGTCGTTGGCGACGACGCGGAGGTTGGCGGCGGCGGGGACGTCCGCGAGGGAAGCGTCCGTTACCCGGTCGTTCACGACTACAACTTCGCCCGGCGGCGGCGCCGCGGCGAGGATGCGTGCGATTACTTCGCGTATCCGCGGCGAGCCGTTACCCACCGGGACGACTACGCTGATGTCGCCGGCGTTATACGCCATTCACATTCCCATCAACTCATCCAATTTGCGGAAGATCTCTTCGACGGTGTCGTTATGGAGGGGGCCGGCGTTGGCGGCCCGGAGACGGCGTCTAAGGCGTTGCCGCGCCGCCAGCGGGTAGGAAGCCGCCAACTCGCGCAGGCGCTCGTAGCGCCAGTTGAGTAATTTGAGAATCTCTTCGTCCGTCGCCGCGAGCGCTTCCAGCTGGGCATCTATGTTCGCGCCGACGTTTTTCCTATCGATTTTCCCCGAGCCCACTTTCGGCAACTCCTTCACGACCGTTATCTTCTTGGGTCTCTTTATGGCCGGTAGACGTTCCTGGGCGAACGCGGCGACGGCCGCGGCGTCGAGCTCCAAATCGCCGAACGGCTCGACGAAGGCGTGGGGAACCTGGCCGCGGACGTCGTCCGGCGCCGCCATAACTACGGCCTCGGTCACCGCCGGGTGTTGCCGGAGGACGCGTTCGATCTCCCCGGCGTAGACTTTCTCGCCGGCTACTTTCATCAAGCCGTCCCGCCGGTCAAGGAACGTGAACGTACCGTCAGCTTCTCGCCGGACTAAGTCGCCCGTCCGCACGAACGCGGCCGCGAAAGGCTCTACGCGCCCCCGCCGCCAATAACCGGCGACACACCCGGGGCCGGCGACGTTGAGTTCGCCCTCCTCTCCGACGGCGACCTCGTCGCCGCCGTCGTCTACGACCTCGGCGGTATAACCGGCGATGGGTTTTCCGAGCGAACTCGCGGGCGCCTCCGGCGCCGCGAGTAAGGCGATGCCGGAGGTCTCGGTCGCGCCCCACACCCGCGAGAGGGGGATACCGAAAGCCGCTTCGAATTCTCCTGGGAGCCCCTCCGGCGCGGTCATCCCGCCCGCTTCCGCTACTCTCAGCGATGACGTGTCGTAGGCCGCCGCATACGGGATGAGGGAGCGGAAGAGAGGGGGGACGCCCATAACGGCGGTTGCGCCGAAACGCTCGACGGCGGCGAGGACCGCCCGCGGCCGTATGGAGTCCACGAAGGCCGCGCGGCCGCCGGTTACGAGGGCTCGGGCGAAGGCCGCGTGGGGATGGGCGTGGGCCGCGAAGGTGCACAGCGTAACG
>CAZJNB010000080.1:0-8362 GCA_964547385.1 uncultured bacterium | reverse complement strand
CATGGGCGGCGACGCCGCGCCGATGAACGAAGTCGCCGGTTGCGTCAAAGCCCTCAAGGAATCGCCGGAGTTGGAGATTCTCCTCGTAGGGCGGCGCAAGCGCCTGGGTACGGAGCTGGCGAAATACTCCGTCCCGGGGGGCCGCATCGATATCGTCCCGGCCGCCGAAGTCATCGCGATGGAGGAGAAGCCGGCCGAAGCCCTCCGTAAAAAGAAAGATTCGTCGGTGCGCGTCGGCGCGATGTGCGTGAGGGAAGGCCGCGGCGCCGCGTTCGTATCGGCCGGTAACACCGGCGCCGTCGCGATGGCCTCCCTCCTCATTATGGGGCGGGCGCGCGGCGTGCGGCGGCCGGCGATCGCGGCGCTCTTCCCCACCCGCGCGGGCTATTGTATCGTCTTGGACGTGGGCGCGAACGTCGCGAGCAAAGGCGTTCACCTCTACCAGTTCGCGATAATGGGCGAAATCTACGCCCGGGCCGCGATGGGAATGGAAGAGCCCCGCGTGGGCTTACTCTCCATCGGCGAGGAGGCGGCCAAAGGCTCGGACGTAATCTTCGAAGCCCACCGCCTCCTCACCACGTCCACCGTCAACTACAAAGGTTACGTTGAAGGCGGCGACATCCTCCGCGGGAAGGCCGAAGTAGTAGTCTGCGACGGCTTTATCGGCAACGTCCTCCTAAAATTCGCGGAGTCGGTGCCGGGAATCGTATTCTCCGGCCTGAGGAGTGAAGTGAAGCGGGACGTACTTGTCCGGATAGGCGCCTTCTTCTCGCGCGCGACGCTACGACGCCTAAAAAAACGGTGGGATTACGCCGAGTACGGCGGCGCCCCCCTCCTCGGCGTGAACGGTAGCGTTATCATCTGCCACGGGAAGTCGTCGCCCAAAGCCCTCAAGAACGCCATATTGGTCGCCGAAAAATTGGCCCGCGCGGGCGCCAGCCGTCAGATCGCCGAACGCCTCCAAGGAACAGACGGTGAGTAGCGAACGCCGGCAAGCCGGTATCCTCGGCGTCGGTAGCTTTACGCCCGAGAAAATCTTAACCAACGCCGACCTCGAAAAGATCGTTAATACGTCCGACGAGTGGATCGTCGAGCGGACCGGCATCCACGAGCGGCACATCGCCGGCGAAGACGAAGCCGCCTCCGACCTCGCGGTCCCGGCGGCGCGCGCCGCGTTGGAGGCGTCGGCGACCGCGCCGGAAGCCCTCGAGCTCATTATCGTCGCGACCGTTACGGCCGACCACCTGTTCCCGAGCACCGCGTGCGTCGTCCAAGAACAACTCGGCGCGGCGAACGCCGGCGCCTTCGATATTTCCGCGGGATGTTCCGGCTTCATTTATGGTTGTAATATCGCTTCGGGATTTATCGAGGCCGGGAAATTCAACCGCGTCCTGGTCATCGGCGTCGAGACCCTCAGTAAAATTATGGACTTCACCGACCGCAACACGTGCGTCCTCTTCGGCGACGGCGCCGGCGCCGCGGTCCTCGGGCCGGCCAAACCCGGCGGCGGCATCCTCGCCGGCTATATGAAAGCGGACGGTTCCTTAGGTTACCTCCTGGAGATGCCGGCCGGCGGCTCCCGCACGCCGGCCACCCACGAATCCATCGACGGCCGCCTCCACTACATCAAGATGGCAGGCCGTGAGGTCTTCAAGCACGCGGTGCGCTCTATGTGCGACGCGGCGCGATCGGTCTTGGCGGCCGCCGGCCACACCGGCGAGGACGTCGACATCCTCGTTCCGCATCAAGCCAATTGGCGGATAATGAGTGTGGTCGCCGACCGGTTGAAAATACCGCGCGAGAAAGTCTTCGTCAACCTCGATAAATACGGCAACACTTCCGCGGCGTCGATACCCATCGCCTTGACGGAGGCGGTAGCACAGGGCCGTATAAAATCGGGGAGCTTAGTTCTCAACGTCGCCTTCGGCGCGGGCTTCACCTGGGCGGCGAACTTAATAAGGTGGGAGTGAGGGCGCCGCGCCGCTCGCGGAGGACCGCCGCCGCTAAATTTCTATGGCCTTAGCGTATATCTTCCCCGGCCAGGGTTCCGCGGCCGTCGGTATGGGCGCCGAGCTCTTCGCCCAAGAGCCGCTGCTAAGAGAGTACTTCGCGAAGGTTTCCGGGACCCTCGGCCGCGGCTTAGAGGAGATAACCCTCGAAGGCCCGGAGGAAACGCTCGTCGCGACGGAGAACGCGCAACCGGCTATCTTCGCGCTTTCGGCGGCCTGTTTCGACCTCTTCCGTAAGCGTTGCCCGACGACCGCGGACTTCTACGCCGGCCACAGCTTGGGGGAATATACGGCCCTCTACGCCGCGGGCGCTTTAACGCTCGACGACGCGATATCTTCGGTCTGCCGCCGGGGGGAGCTTATCGCCGCGGCGTGCGCGGCGAACGCCGGGACGATGGCCGCGGTCCTGGGTATGGAGGACGACGCGGTCGAAGAGCTCTGCGACGAGGCCGCCGCCGCGGGGACCGTGGTGCCAGCGAATTACAATACCCCCGGGCAAGTCGTCGTCTCCGGGACGGCGGCGGCCGTAACCCGGGTGGGCGAACTCGCGGCGTCGCGGGGCGCCAAGTTTCGCCCGCTGAAAGTATCGGGCGCGTTCCACTCGCCGCTCGTGGCCATGGCCGGCGAACAGATGAAGGACGTGCTACGGACCATACGCGTCGAACCGCCGGCCGGCACGTTCCTCGCGAACGCGTCGGGTAAGGCCGCGGGCCAACCGGAGGTCATTCGCGACCTCCTCGCCAAGCAAATTGTGCGGCCGGTCCGGTGGCGCGAGGCGCTCGAGCGTATGGTCCGCGGCGGCGTAGACGTCGCCGTCGAGTTCGGCCACGGCCGCGTATTGGCGGGGATGTTCAAAAAGGTTAAACGTGACGTCCGCGTCTTCAGCGTCGGCGACGAGGCCGGCCTGGACGCCGCCGCGTCGGCGTGCCGCGAGCTGGCCTCGTGAGGCCGCCGGCGGAGAAGGACGGGAAGAACGTCATATATGGGCGAGTTCGAAGATAAAGTTGCGGTCGTAACGGGGGCCGCGCGCGGCATCGGCCGGGCCATCGCGGCGCGGCTCGCCCGCGGCGGCGCCGCGACGGCGCTCTGCGACGTCCGGGAAGAGGACGTGCGCGCAACCGCCGAGGAACTGTCGCGCGAGTTCGGCGTCCGGGCCGCCGGCTATAAAGTGGATGTAGCCGACGCCGACGCTGTAACTGCGTTCGTCGCGACCGTCGCCCGCGACTTTGGCTCGTTGGATATTTTAGTCAACAACGCCGGCATCGCCCGCGACGGCCTTATGTTCCGAATGAGCGACGCGGACTTCGACCTCGTCCTCAAGGTGAACCTCTACGGGACGTTCTACTTCTGCCGCGCCGCGGGCCGGGTGATGGCGAAACAGCGAGCGGGCAAGATCGTGAACATCTCTTCCGTCATCGGCGTGATGGGAAACGCGGGCCAGGCCAACTACGCCGCGTCCAAAGGCGGCGTCCTCGCGCTCACCAAGACGGTCGCGAAAGAGCTCGCGGGCCGCGGCGTGAACGTCAACGCCGTCGCGCCCGGCTTTATCGAGACGGAGATGACCGCGGCCCTGGCGGAGGACGTCCGCGAACAATACCGCCGGTTGGTCCCGGCGGGGCGTTTCGGCACCCCCGACGACGTCGCCGCGGTGGTAGCCTTCCTCGCGTCCGACGCCGCATCCTACCTTACAGGCCACGTCCTCTTTGTGGACGGCGGCATGATGATGTGAACGAGGTATTTTCGTCATAATCCCCATATTTCTTAACAGGAGGATATCGTAAATGGCCGAAGTGGGCGACAAAGTCAAAGAAATAATTGTGGAGCAGTTAGGCGTGACGCCGGAACAGGTTACGCCCGAGGCGTCGTTCATCGAGGACCTGGGCGCGGACTCCCTCGACACCGTAGAGTTGGTTATGGCGCTCGAGGAAGAGTTCGACGTCCAAATCCCCGATGAGGAGGCGGAGAAGATAACGACGGTCCAGCAGGCCGTCGACTACATAACGGCGAAGAAAGAATAACGCGACGCTCACGGTAAAGACGCGGGCGGACGGGACCCGGGGCCGTTAGGACCCTCGGGGGACCCCGCGGGCTTGTTATAGCGGATAAGCACGGCGGCCCGGGCCCCTCGCCCTACCCTGTCATCCTGTTGGGTCGCATGAGGAGATAATATGACTACGGACCGGCGCGTCGTTGTAACCGGCTTAGGAGTCGTAGCGCCCAACGGCAACGACGTAGGCGAATATTGGGATAACCTGGTTGCGGGCCGCGGCGGCGCGGGATACGTTACCCATTTCGACGCCTCCGACTTCGCGAGCCAACTCGCCTGCGAGGTCAAAGGGTTCGAACCGGAGAAATACGTCGCCGCCAAGGTGCTCCGGCGAACGGATACGTTCGCCCAATACGCGTTAGTTGCCGCCGTTATGGCGATGGCGGACGCCGGCCTGGAAGTGGGGAAAGGCGGCTTGGACGCCACGAGGACCGGCGCGATCGTCGGCTCCGGTATCGGCGGCATCGGCGTCATCGAGCAACAACACTCGGTCCTATTGGAGAAAGGGCCCCGGCGGGTAACGCCGCTGCTCATTCCGAAGTTGATCTCGAATATGGCCGCGGCGCAGATATCCATCTACTTCGGCGCTAAAGGCCCGAATACTTGTGTCGTAACGGCGTGCGCGACGGCCGCCCATTCCATCGGCGACGCTTACCGCGTCATCGAGCGGGGCGACGCGGACGTTATGGTCGCCGGCGGCGCCGAGGCCGCGATAACGCCGCTGGGATACGCGGGCTTCTGTATTATGAAAGCCCTCTCCACCCGTAACGACGACCCGGCGCACGCCTCCCGGCCTTTCGACAAAGAGCGCGACGGCTTCGTCATCGGCGAGGGTGCCGGCATTTTAGTCTTGGAGGAATACGAGCGCGCCCGGCAACGCGGCGCGGATATCTACGCGGAAATCGTCGGCTACGGCATGACGGCCGACGCCTACCATATAACCGCGCCCGAGGCCGACGGCGAAGGCGGCGCCCGGGCGATGAAGATGGCGCTCGACACCGCCGGCCTAAACGCCGAGGACGTAGATTACATCAACGCCCACGGCACGTCGACGCCGCTTAACGACGAAGCGGAGACGAAAGCTATTAAAACGGTGTTCGGCGACCACGCATACAAGCTGGCGGTGTCCTCCACCAAATCTATGACGGGGCACCTGCTCGGCGCCGCCGCCGGCGTCGAGAGCGTCGCGACGGTCCTCACCCTCAAACGCGGCGTCATCCCGCCGACGATCAACTACGAGGTCCCGGACCCGGCGTGCGACCTCGACTATGTTCCCAACGAGGCGCGCGCGGTAGAGGTGAAAGTAGCGCTTACTAACTCCTTCGCCTTCGGCGGCCACAACGCTACGCTGGCGTTCGCCCGCGTATAACTTCAACCCAGGCACCGGCATATGGTAGAATTATGGGATAAATTATGGCATCGTCAGGGACGGGTGGAGGGTTACTTGTTCGACGACGAGCTCCCGGAAGAGCGCATTCGGGAGCTTAAGCGGTTTTGCCAACAACACGGCATCCGCTTGGCGGACCTCTCGCTCATCGACCAGGCCCTCACCCACACGTCCTACGCCCACGAAGTCGAGGAAGAGTTTTACGACTACGAACGGCTCGAGTTCCTCGGCGATTCCGTCATCGGCCTGACGGTCGTAGAATACCTCTATAACTCGTTCCCGGCGATGAACGAAGGAGATATGACCAAAATCAAGAGCGACGTCGTCAGCCAGGCCACGTTATCCGAAGTCGCGACGGAGCTGGGCCTCAACCGAATGCTCAACCTGGGGAAGGGCGAAGTGCTCAGCCGCGGCCGGCGGAAGCCGTCCATCCTCTCCGACATCTTCGAGGCCTTGGTCGGCGCCATCTATATATCTTCCAGCCCCGAGGAGACGAAGGATTTCGTCCTGAGCCAGCTCGAAAGCCGTATCGCGAACGTCGTCGCGCGCGGCAACCTCGAGAACTACAAATCCCTCCTCCAGCGCGTCGCGCTTGAGCGTTTCGGCGAGAACCCGAGCTACCGCGTCCTCGCCCGGCGGGGGCCGCCCCATAACGCTGTCTTCGAGGTGGGCGTCCAAGTAAAGGGAAAAGTCTACGGCCGCGGGACCGGCCGTTCCAAGAAGGACGCCGAGATGCGGGCCGCCGCCAAGGCCCTCCAACGACTACGCGCTCGCCGCCGCAAGCGACCTCCCGGGCAACCGGAGCCGCGCCGGGGCAACGCTAAGAGGAAATAAGTTATGGACTATGGCTTTACCGAAGAACAACGTGAGCTCCAGGCGCTCGCCCGCGATATCGCCCGGCGCACCGTAGCGCCCAAGGCCGAATACTACGACCGGCACGACGACTTCCCGTGGGACATAATCAAGGTCTTCGCCCAGGCCGACCTCTTTCGGATATTCGTCCCGGAGGAATACGAGGGCCTCGGAATGGGAACGACCGAGCTGTGCATCGTGGCCGAAGAGCTCTCGCACGCGTGCGCCGGCATCGCCCTCGCCCTCTTCGGAACGGCCCTCGGCATCGAGCCTATCCTCGTGATGGGCAGCGACGAGCAGAAGAAGAAATACCTCCCGCGCGTCGCCGCCGGCGAAGCCCTCGCGGCGTTCGCCCTCACCGAAGCGGACGCCGGCTCGGACGCGTCCGCGGTGCGGACCAAGGCCGTCCGCGACGGCGACCACTACGTCCTGAACGGCACGAAGCAGTGGATAACCAACGGCGGCGAGGCCGAGGTCTACTCGGTAATCGCCCAAACGAACCCGGCGCGCGGCGCCCGCGGTATGTCCGCCTTCATCGTCGAGAAGGGCACGCCCGGCTTCGACTTCGGCAAAAAAGAGGATAAGCTCGGCATCCGCGCGTCGGCGACGCGGGAGCTGATTTTCCAGGACTGCCGCGTCCCCGCCGCCAACCTCCTCGGCAAAGAGGGGATGGGCTTTATCACCGCGATGCGGACCTTCGACCGGACTCGCCCGGGCGTCGCCGCCCAGGCGGTGGGCATCGCCCAGGGCGCCCTCGACCTCGCGCTGGCCTATGCCAAAGAACGCCACCAGTTCGGCAAACCCATCTCGAGCTTCCAGGGGCTTCAATTTATGCTGGCGGATATGGCGATAAAAATCGAGGCCGCGCGCGCGCTTACGTATGCGGCGGCGCGGACGATAGACGCCGGCGAGAAGAACGTGAGCCGCTACGCCGCGGCGTGCAAGGTCTTCGCCTCCGACGTCGCGATGGAAGTTACGACGAACGCCATCCAGATCTTCGGCGGCTACGGCTATATGCGCGAATACCCGGTCGAGAAATACTTCCGCGACGCCAAGATAACGCAGATATACGAGGGGACCAACCAAATCCAACGGCAAGTCATCGCCCTCGATCTTATCCGGACCGCGGCCAAGAGTTCCTAAAAGCCGCGGCCGGCCCCCGGCGACGGGGGCTTTTTTTATGAGATTTCCTCGCGCTATCGTCCGGCTTCGGGCCGCGGGCGGCGCCGTTTGGCGAGTGAGTCGGCGGCGGCGGCCCGCGCTCGTCCTCGCCTTCGTCGCCCTCGCGACCCTCGCCGCGGGACGCGCCGCGCTCGTCTTCCACGCCACCCCTTCCTACAACAAGATGTATTCCGAATCTCTCGTCCGCTTCCGTTACGCCGAGATGGTGATGGAGGGCGAGAAGTTGCCGGCGCGCGACTATATGCTCGGGTGGCCCGAGGGCTTCCGCCGCGACGAAATGATTATGGCCCTACCGGACTACCTCGTCGGCCTAAGCTACCGCGTCTGGCGCGCGGCCTTCGGTGAGGCCGACCACTACACCTACCTCCGATATTTTATGGCGGCCTATAGCGCCCTCTACGCCCCGGCGTCCTTCCTGCTCTTCTGGGTAATGTTCCGGCGTTTCTGGCCGGCGGCTGCGGCCGCGGCCCTTTACAGCACCTGTCTACCGACGTTTCTGCGGGCGGCCGGGACGTATCTGCGGGAGGACTTCGCGACGCCGCCGTTGTTGGTCGCGACGGCGCTCGCGTCGCTCTTGCTCGAGCGCGAGCCGACGCGCCGGCGGCTGAGGTTCGTCGCCGCGGGCGGCCTGGCGGCGGCTACCTTCGTCGCGCTGGGCTATTGGCATATGGCCCAGTTCTACTTCAACCTACTCTTGGGCATAACGCTAATCGCGGCCCTCATAGGCCGGCGCGGCCGCTACGGCCTCGTCGGGGGCGCGCTCCTCGCCGGGACCGTCGCGGCCGCGGTCGTTAATAAGCCGTTGTTCGTGAAGGGCGTTCTATGGTCGCCTACCACCGCGGCCGCCCTCGCGCTCGCCGTGTGGGGGGGGACGCGTGGCCGCTT
>CAZJNB010000079.1:0-8395 GCA_964547385.1 uncultured bacterium | reverse complement strand
CGCAACGCGGCCCGCGGCCGGAACGTCACCGCGAATAGCTCTACGGTGGCGCCGGCGGCGTAGAACGTCCAGCTCGGTAGGCG
Organism: uncultured bacterium; assembly: GCA_964547385.1. GTDB lineage: Bacteria > RBG-13-66-14 > B26-G2 > WVWN01 > WVWN01 > CAZJNB01. The sequence goes on along the minus strand of CAZJNB010000079.1, from coordinate 8,312 downwards.
CCAGGGCCGGCGGTATCACCAATGACTTGCGAGCCGGTCGAGGAATTCCTGCAACGTCATCGGCGCGTCGTCGCCGAGGTGATAGATGCCGTGGACGCTCGGCCTCTCTATCGCGGCGACGAGACAGCTGAGGAAGTCCGGCAGCGCGAGGAGGTGGACCCACGTAGGCCGCCGCCAGACGGCGAAGAGGCGCCGGCGCATAAGCCAACGCGCCGCCTCGAGCATCAGAACGCCCCGGCCGTAAATCATCCCGGCGCGGATTATCGCCGGCGTCATCCGCTCGTCGGCGCCGGCGGCGAGGACGACCTTCTCCGCGGCGAGGCGCGTCCGCGCGTGGACCGACGCCGGCGCGCCGTCGAGCCGTCCCGTCGCCGGCGCCGTGGGCGTCGTCTCGCCCTCCACGTGGGGGAAGCTGATGAGGATAAATTTGGCCACGCCCGCGGCGCGCGCCGCCGCCGATAGATTCTCTACGTAGGCGACGTTGGTAGTCGGTAGGAACCGCTCGGGCCGGGGCGCGAAGAGGACGCCGGCGAAGTGGACGACGCAATCCACGCCCGCCAGCGCCGCCGCGAGCGTCGCCGGCGCGGCGAGGTCCGCGGCGAAGACCCGCGCGTTCGGATAAGCCGAGACGTCGAACGGCAGCGGCCGCCGGTGGACCATTAGATTCAACTCGTGCGGGCCGCCGAGCAGGTGCCGGCCGAGCATCGAGCCGAGGTTCCCGGCGGCGCCGGTGATAAGGATTTTCATCGTTTGGGGGGCGGCCGCCTGCGTTGCCCGGGCGACGCGGGCGGTCCCGCCGTTTTATAGTTAATCCCGAAGGCCGTCCAAGACGACCTTGGCGTCGGGCGCCATCTTGAAGAACGCCGTTATCTTTTCACAGCCGTAGTCGCCGCAGGCGGCGCAGTTGGCGAGGCCGCGTTCGAGCACGCAGGCGCGGATTTCACACTCGGCGGCGTGGCCGCATTTCCGCGCGCTGGCCGCAAGACAGCCGTCGCACCAGACGTATTCCGGCTTGACGTCGGCGCCGTATTGCTGGGACCACGCCGCGGCGAGGGTGGCGATTTTCTCGGCGTCGTCGGCCTGCGTCGCGATATACGCCGGGCACGCGTGGCACTCGTTCCCACAAGGCGCGATAAGCTTATCCATTTTCCTCCTTGGCGGTTAAATAAAACCGTCGGTACACCCTTTCGCCCACGCCGGGAGCCCGGCGGGGGCGGCCGTTCCGATATATCATTTATACTCAGCCGGTTCGGGAACGTCCGGCTTTTTGTATTCGTCCGTCATATGCCATTTCTTGCATTGGCGGCAACGCTCGTAGCGGCGTTTGCCGAGGTTGATGCCCCATAACGGCCGGGCGTATATAGCGCCGCACGCGGGGCACTTCGCGACGCCGAAGAAGAGCCGCCCGGGCTGGAGTTTGCCGAACTTGACGAGCGACAGGACCGGCGCCATTATGAAGAAATAGATGATGAGGTAGATAGAGATAATAACCTGCCATGGCGCCTTTCCGATGCCGCCAACGTCGAGCCACATCAAGTAAATCGGGAAGTTCGCGCCGTAATGGAACGCCATCGCGCCCAAGATGCCGAAGATAAACCCCCGGCGGAACCGGCTGAGCGCCACCGCGGTAAAGACGCCGTGGAAGAAGGTAACGAGTAGGCGCTCGTTGGCGTAGCCGATGAACTGGTACCAGGGCACGCCCGCGATCTGCGCCGCGATCATCCACAGCTCGCCGATGCCGAAGCCCAAGCCGAGGGCCATCGCGACGCATACGGCGTTGTCCCGCCGGAGTCGCCGGGCGAACGCCGGGATTAGTAACGGCCATAGCTTCGCCGGCTCCTCGGTGAACGGTGCATAGAACGTTGTAAGGAAGCGATAGAGCCCCTCGTGGCCGGCCATCAGCGGGTGGAACCACCGGTCGAACGGCAGTCGGGCGAGGTAGAGCGCCAGCGGCGACAGCGTTACGGTCAACAAGACCGCCGCCGCCAGAAGACCCCGGTCCCTCTTGGGCGCTCGTGAGAGGAGGGCGCCGCCGATAAGGCCGAGCGCTATGAGCGTGGTTACGGTAGCGACATAATAGATCGTGGGCAAGGGCCGACCACCTCGCCTTCGTTTACGTTCGGCGCGTCGCTGGTTTCGCCGATTATAGCTAAGAGATGCGCCGCGGTCAACATATCTTCCGCCGCAAATACAAGCACGTCGCCTGTTATTGCCGGCTCGGAAGAGGGTGCCACCGGGTCTGCTCCGCTCGCGCGCGGCGCAGGCCGGCGCAGCCTCGCGCGAGCGCGCATTTTTCCCTTGACAAGGATGGCCCTTTTTGATTTAATGGCGTTGGTGGGGAATTGTGGTGAATAGTGGTAAATCAGGCGGAACTGATTATTAGAAAAAAGGTTATATGGCCGAATCCGATGACATAACGCCGAGCGACTTCGACCCCCGGCGATGGGCCTTTGGCTTTACCGGCCAATACCGGCACGCCCTCGACGCCAAGGGTCGCCTTAGCGTCCCGGCGCTCTTCCGCCGCGACGGCGCCGGCAACGTCATCGCCCGCTTCAAACTCACCGTGGGCTTCGAGCGGTGCCTCTTCCTGTTCCCGGCGGCGTATTGGCAGGCGGTCGTCGAGCCGCAACTGCTCGAGCTGCCGATAATGGAGCGGCGGGCGCGGCTGGTTACGCGGATGTTCCTCGCGCGCGCGGCCGATTGCGAGCCGGACCGCCAGGGCCGGATAATGGTCCCGGCGCCGCTGCGGGCCTACGCCGGCCTGGGCGCCGAGGCCATCGTCAACGGGATGTACAACCGCGTAGAGATCTGGAGCGTCGAGCGGTGGCTGGCCTATGAGGAGGAGGCCGAGGCGGCGTTCGAGGATATGGCCGACCGCTACCAGATACGTTTCTGATATGAGCTGGCTCGCGCAAACGGTTTCGGCGGAAGGGGCGGCCGCGGACGACGCCGGCGCGGCCGAGCCTCGCCACGAGCCGGCGATGGTTTCGACGGTCGTGGAGCGGCTTGTGCGGCGGCCGAACAGCGTCTTCGTAGATGCGACGGTGGGCGCGGGCGGCCACGCCGCCGCGGCGCTCACGGCCTTACCCCCGGATAATATCTGTGTCGCCCTGGACGTGGACGCCGCGGCGCTGGTGTTCGCGGGCCGTCGGCTGAGCGGCTTCGGTTCCCGGGTCGTCCTGCGCCGGGCGTCCTTCCGCCGGCTGGACACCGTCGTCTCGCCGTATTGCGGCCGCGTTACCAATATCCTCTTTGACCTCGGCCTCTCCAGCGACCAACTCGCCGACCACGAACGCGGTTTCTCCTTCGAGGCCGACGGGCCGCTCTCGATGAGGTTCGACGGCGACGCCGACGGCCTGACCGCCGCGGAGGTCGTCAATACCTTCGACGAACGCGCATTGGCCGACATCATCTACGACCTCGGCGGCGAGCGTCGCGCCCGCGCGATCGCCCGGGTCCTCGTCGCCCGGCGCCGCGAACGGCCCTTCGAGACCGCCGCGGACCTCGCCGCCGTCGTCGCCCGGGGCGGCCGGCGTGGCCGCCTCCATCCGGCGACACGGACCTTCCAGGCCCTGCGTATCTACGTGAACGACGAGCTCGGCGCCCTCGCCGCGGCGTTGCCGCAGGCGGTCGCGGCCCTCGCCGCGGGCGGCCGACTCTTCGTCATTGCTTACCATTCTCTCGAGGACCGCGTCGTGAAGCGGTTCTTCCGGGCGCAGGCCGCCGCCGACGCCCTGGAGCTCCTCACCCCCAAACCCCTCCGCCCCGAGGCCGTGGAAGTCCGGGCGAACCGGCGTAGTCGGAGCGCGCGCCTGCGCGTCGCCCAGAAGAAGTAGCTATGTTCGACCTCTCTTATAGGCCGCCGAGCGTGGACGTGAAGTTCCGACCGCGCCGGAGCCGCCGGCGCCTGGTCCTGGGGCTGGTGGCGGCCGCGGCCGCGGCCCTCCTGGCGGCGTTTGCCTATCTATGGCAAAACGTGTTCATCTTGGAGTTGAATTATAAAGTCGTCCACGGTAAGCGCGAGCTGGACGACGCGTATCAGGAGAACGTACTCCTGAAGGCGGAGCTCTACCGCCGGCGTTCCATCGCCCAGCTCGACGCCGTGGCTCACGACGAGCTCGGCATGCACGCGCCCGCGCCGGGCCAGATTACCATTATCGAGGAGCGGCGGTGAAGCCCGCGCGGTCCATCCGGTTCCTTGCAGTCTACCTCTTCCTGCTCCTCGCGTTCGCGGGCGCGTTCGCCCGGTTGGCGTGGGTCCAGCTCGTGCGCCACGACTTCTACGCCGCGGTCGCGCGCCAGCAGCAGTCCGACCGTAGCTACCTCCCCGCGGCGCGCGGCGTTATCTACGACCGCGATATGAACCCGCTGGCGATGAGCAAGCCGCTCTACGACATCTACGCCCTGCCGCGGCTTATCGAGGACGCCGGCGCGACGGCGCGGATGTTGGCGCCGGTCCTGGGGCGCGACGAGGGCGTCCTCGCGGGCCGATGCGCCTCGAAGGCCGCGCAAGTATGGCTCGCGCGCGGCGTTACACCCGCGGCGGCGACCAAGGCGCTGGCCCTGGGCCTGCGGGGCATCTTCGCGACGCCCTCCGAGCGGCGGGTCTACCCGGAGGGGGAACTCGGCGCGCACGTCCTCGGCTACGTGGGCCCGCGTGACGGCGCGCGCGCTGGCGTGGAACGGACTATGGACGTCTACTTGACCGGCCTGCCGGGCATCCTGGATGGTGGGAAGGACGCCGTAGGGCGGGCCCTCCCGGACCTAACGAAGGATTTCGTTCCGCCGATGCGGGGCTTCGGTTGTGTCCTCACGTTGGACAAATGGACGCAATATGTTACCGAGCGCGAACTGCGCGCCGCCTGCGAGAAATACGACGCCGAGTCCGGCGCCGCGGTAGTGATGAACCCGGCGACCGGCGAGATTTTGGCCCTCGCCTCCTACCCGAGCTACGACCCTAACCGCTACGGCGACTTCCGCCCGGCGAGTTGGCGCAACAACGCCATTACTGCGGCCCTCGAGCCGGGCTCTATCGCGAAGCCCTTCTTGGTGGCCGCGGCGTTGGAGGAGGGCGTCGTCTCGGCCGCGGATACCTTCGATTGCTCCCAGCCGGTGGTTGTCGCCGGCCGACGGATTACGGACGTAAAGCCGGTGGCGCACCCGCTCGCCCTCGCCGAGGTCATCGAGCGCTCCAGTAACATCGGCGTCGTCCAGGTCGGTCAACGGTTGGGCGGCCGGCGTTTCTACGAGTATCTCCGGCGCTTCGGCTTCGGCGAGCGAACGGACCTCCCGCTCCCGGCCGAGAACCCGGGTATCCTGCGCTATCGGGAATTCCTCCGCCCCCTCGGGCGCGCCTACGCGAGCTTCGGCCAGGGCTTTTCGGCGACGCCGGTGCAGATTACCGCCGCGGCGTGCGCCCTCGCCAACGGCGGCGTCCTCGTCAAGCCGATATTGGTCTCGGCGATCGTGGACGAGACCGGCCGGACGGTCCGGCGCTTCACCCCCGAGCGCCAACGCCGGGTGATATCGCCGGCGACCGCGGCGGCCGTGCGCGGTATGATGGAGCTCGTCGTGGAACACGGCGGCGGCAAGCTGGCCCGGCTCCCCGGCTACCGCGTCGCGGGTAAGACCGGGACGTCCGAAGTGGCGGCGGTGGGCGGTGGCGGCTACGCCGCCGGCGTCTATAACGCGTCTTTTTTGGGAATCGTCCCGGCGGACAAGCCGCGCGTGGTTATCTTCATCACCGTCCACCGGCCGCGCGGCGAATACTTCGGCGGCCTCGTCGCCGCGCCCGCGTTCGCCCGTATCGCCCGCGATATCCTTCCGGCCCTCCAAGTCCCGCCCACGGGTGTGGACCACCTAAAGCTCGCCGGCTCGCCGCGCCGCATCGGCTGCCGCGTCGCCCTCGGCGACGTTTCCGCGGCCGCCGCGGTCCGCCAACTGAGCGGCTTGGGGCTCCGGACCCGGGTGGAAGGGCGAGGCCGTCAGGTGTTGTGGACTTCGGCCGACGGCGGCCCGGCGCCGCCCGTGGGGACCGTTGTCTACGTTCGCCTGGGCGGCGGCGCGCCGCGGATGCCGGCCGTCGTGGGGTTATCTATTCGGGAAGCGATGCGGCGGCTCGGGCCGCGAGCGGCGCGGGTGGAAGTGGAAGGCCGGGGTGGATGGGTCGTGGCGCAAAGGCCGCGCGCCGGCGCCCGGCTGGGCGAAGGGTGTCGGCTAAGTCTCGGCGAGGCGCCGGCGCGGCGGCGGCCGCCGTCTCCCGGGCCGTCGGCGCCGCCACCCGGCGTGTTGAGGACGGATATTGCCGGCTGAGGTTATGCGTATCGCTTGGGACCTTGGGGATGTAGCCCGCATCGTGGGCGGTAAGCTCCGCGGCGCCGGCGAAGGCCGGAAGCTGACGGGCGTCTCGACGGACAGCCGGACCGTTCGCTCGGGCGCGCTCTTCATCGCGCTCCAGGGCGAGCGCTTCGACGGGCATAACTACGTGGGGGATGCCGCCGCCGCCGGGGCCGCCGCGGCGCTTGTCGAACGGCCGGTGGCCGCCGCTATTCCCCAGGTCGTCGTCGCCGATACGCGCGAGGCGTTGCGGATGCTCGCGGGCGCGCGTCGGCGGGACTTCCGGGGGCCCGTCGTCGCCGTTACCGGTTCCTGCGGCAAGACGACGACGAAGGACCTCATCGCCGAGGTGTTGGCGCGGAAGTTCCGAACGCGCGTTTCGCCGGGCAACTTCAATAACGAGGTCGGCGTGCCGCTGTCCATTCTGTCGCTGGGGCCGGAGGACGAGGCGTTGGTGGTGGAACTTGCGGTAAGCGCGCCGGCCGAGATGCCGCCGTTGGCGGACGCCGCGGCGCCCACCGTCGCCGTTATCACAAATGTCGCTCCCACCCACCTGGAGTTCTTCGGGACCGTCGCCGGCGTGCGACGAGAGAAGATGGCGCTCTTGCATTTCATCGCCCCGGGCGGGACCGCGGTCCTGAACGCCGACGACCCCCTTGTCGCTTCGATGGCGGGTGAGGTTGACGCCGGCGTCGCCGTCGTTACTTTCGGCCTGGGCTCCAAGGCCGACGTCCATCCGCGCGAATTGCTGACCGAGGGGCTGGGCGGCTCGCGCTTCCGGCTCGAGGGCGGCGCCGAGGTCGCGTTGGCGATTCCCGGGGAATACAACGTCGCGAACGCGCTCGCCGCGGCCGCGGTCGGGAAAGTCTTGGATGTGCCCGAGGAGGATATCGCCGCCGGCTTGGCCGCCTACCGCGGCCGGCCGCTCCGCGGCGCGGTCGCGCGCGATAGCCGCGGCGCAACCTATTTTGTGGATTGCTATAACTCCTCACCCCAAGCGGCGAAAGTGGCCCTGGCGTTTCTGGCGCAAGTGCCGCGCCGGGGCCGCCGCGTAGCCGTCTTGGGGGATATGCTCGAGTTGGGCGAGGTGAGCGACGCGGCCCACCGGGGCGTGGGGCGCGCCGCGCGCGAATACGGCTTCGACCTCGTCGTCGGCGTGGGCGGCGGCGGCCGGGCGATCGTCGAGGGGGCGCGCGCCGCCGGGATGGACGCCGCGGCCGCTCGCGCCTTCGCCACCGCCGAGGAGCTGGCATCGTTCTTGGCGACGGCGCTGGCGGAGGGCGATGTGGTCCTCGTCAAGGCCAGCCGGCGCGTTCGCCTGGAAGACGTGTTGACGCGGCTCGGCGTCCCGACGTAGCCGACCGCGCGGGAGGAAGCGTTTGCTCTATCATATCCTCTATCCGCTGCACGAATACGCGTCGTGGCTCAACATCTTCCGCTACGTTACCTTTCGCGCGGCGTACGCGGCCGTCACCGCTTTTCTCCTCGCCGTCGTCCTGGGCCCGCCGCTCATCCGCTTTCTCCAGAGGAAGATGGTGACGGAAATTATTCGCGACGAGGTCCCCCGGCGGCACCTCGCGAAGGCCGGGACGCCCTCGATGGGAGGCCTGTTGATCCTCGCGGCGATCGTCGTGCCGACGGCGTTGTGGGCGGACATTACGGACCGCTACGTCCTCGTCGTCTTGGGGGCGACGGTGGCGCTCGGCGCTATGGGCTTCGCGGACGATTATATGAAACTGATATGCAAGAAGCCGCTCGGGTTGCTCGCGCGCTACAAGTTCGTCGGCCAGACGGCCCTCGCCCTCGCCATCGGCCTCTTCGTCTACCTCTTCCCGCTCGACAACGGTATGACCGCCTCCCTCACGTTCCCGTTTCTCAAGGGCGTGGTCATCAACCTGGGCGTCTTCTACATCATCTTCGTTACCATTACTATCGTGGGCGCGACCAACGGCGTCAACCTCGCCGACGGCCTGGAC
>CAZJNB010000078.1:0-8424 GCA_964547385.1 uncultured bacterium | reverse complement strand
GGCCTGGATAAGAAAGTCAACGAAAAAGTCGCCGTCTTCGACCTCGGCGGCGGGACCTTCGATATATCCATTTTGGAGATCGGCGAAGAGGGCGTCTTTCAAGTCCTCGCGACGAACGGTGATACCCACCTCGGCGGCGACGATTTCGACGAACGCGTCATCAATTGGCTCGCCGACGACTTCCAATCTAAAACCGCCATCGACCTCCGCGACGACAAGATGGCGCTCCAACGGCTGAAGGAGGCCGGGGAGAAGGCCAAGTGCGAGCTTTCGACGCTCACCGAGACGCCTATCAACTTGATGTATATAACCGCCGACGCTCAAGGCGCTAAACACCTCGAGACCACCCTTACTCGCGCCAAGCTCGAGGAGCTCGTATCGGACCTCGTCGAACGGACCGTAGGGCCGTGCCAGCAGGCGCTTAAGGACGCGGGCCTCGCCACCGGCGATGTCGACGAGGTCATCCTCGTCGGCGGCCAGACGCGGATGCCCGCGGTCCAAAATAAGGTCCGACAAATATTCGGTAAAGCACCGAATAAATCCGTCAACGTCGACGAGGTCGTCGCCGTCGGGGCCGCTATACAGGGTGCCATCCTCTCGGGCGACGTTAAGGACATCCTTCTGCTGGACGTTACGCCTTTGTCTTTGGGCATCGAGACCCTCGGCGGCGTATGCACCAAGCTCATCGAACGCAACACTACTATCCCCACCCGCAAGAGCCAGATATTCACGACCGCCGACGACAACCAGACCACCGTCGAAATCCACGTCCTCCAGGGGGAACGGGATATGGCCACCTATAACCGGACGATAGGCCGCTTCCACCTGGAGGGTCTCCCGCCCGCGCCGCGGGGCGTCCCGCAGATCGAGGTCACGTTCGACATCGACGCCAACGGCATCCTCAACGTCTCCGCGAAGGATACCGCCACCGGAAAGGAACAGCGCATTACGATAACCGCCTCCAGCGGCCTGGGCGACGACGAGATCGAAAATATGGTCAAGGAATCGAAAGAGCACGCCGAGGAGGACAAACGTATGCGCGAGGAGGCGGAGATAAAGAACCGCGCCGACTCGGCGATATACCAGTCCGAGAAGTTGATGAAGGACCTCGGCGACAAAGCCACCGCGGAGGAGAAGAACAAGATCGACGCCGCCATCCAACGGCTCAAGGACGCGCGAGAGAAGGGCGACGCCAACGAAATCCGTTCCGCGACCGAAGCGCTGGAGCTGGCGCTTAACGAGATGTCCACGCGCCTTTACCAACAGACCGGGGCTGCCGCGGACGCGGGGGCGCCGCCGCCGGGGGCCGGCGCCGCGGGCCCGCCGCCGGGCGGCGACGACGGCCGCGAGGGCGACGTTGTGGACGCCGATTACGAAATCGTTGAGGACGAGGGGGAAAGCCAGAGCTAAATAGAGGGGCTTATTCGCCTCTCGCCCTCCTTTAACTACGCCGGCTCGGCTTGTGCATATCGCCTCGCCCGGGCCGGCGTTTTTTACCTTGACTTCGGCGTCAGTAGATAGTTAAATTTATGCGTAAAGGAGTGTGCTTTATGAGAGGGACAATAATCGTAACGATCGTAGGTGTATTTGTCGCGGCCGCGGCGGCCTCGGCCCTGCCGGCCGACGTCGTCGCCATTTCCGCCAAAGCGGTGGAACCGGCCGGCGGCGCGGAGCTCTATTTCCTGGGCCACTTCGGCGGCGGCTACTTGTATAACGGCTCGGCGGCGGCCCTCGCGCGCGTAGCGCCCTACCGCGTCCTCGACCGCGGCGCCCGCGAAAAAGACTATTTTATCGTATGGGCGCCGCCCGCGGCGGCGCTTTCGGCGGCGGACTTCGAGCACCTCGGCGCCGCGGCGCGCCTTTTGAACGACGTAATCTTGGTAGGCGTTTCGGCCGGCATGGGCGTGGGCGAGCTCCGCGCGATAGACCGCCGCGTAGAGCTGGTCCGCTTAACGCCCATAACGCCCGTCGATTGGAGTTACGACGGCGAGCCGCCGCCCTCGGGAAAGGACCCGGCGATCGAGGCCGCGATCAACACTATCACCGCGAGCGAATACGCCGGCTATATCCAAACGCTCCAGAACTTCGGGACGCGCGTAACGGATACCGACGGCAACGACGCCGCCCGGGACTACGTCCGCAATTTCTTCGCCGCCCAGAACCTGGACGCGTCACTCTTCGAGTTCAAAATAATCGGCTTCGACGGTGTGTCCTACGCGGACGCGGCCGGCCGTATCTACGTCGAGACGGACCACGCGACGTTAAAAAGAACCACTAACGCCGGCGCCTCGTGGGATACCGTGTGGGGAACGGGCACCCGCGGCGTGGCGTCTACGTATTGGCTTAACGGGAACGCCGGCTTCATCGCCGGCTATAATAATACGCTGGACAAGACCACGAACGGCGGGAACAGCTGGACGGCCCTTCAGTTCCGGCCCGGGTATCCCCAGACCAAGTATTACCCCTACGTTACATCTTTTGTGAACGCGAATACGGGCTGGCTCGGCGGCCGGGTCGTTACCCAAGCCGACGCCAACGTAGGTTTTATGTTAAAGACCAGCAACGGCGGCGCCAACTGGGTGGACCAGACGGTCCCGGGCGACTTCAAGCCGACGACGATGGCGTTCTACGACGCCTCGCACGGCTGGGCGGGCGCGGGTGGCGTAGGCGGCATCCAAGGGATCTATTATACGAGCAACGGCTCGAGCTGGCAGGCTTGTTCACTGCCGGCGGCCCTTACGATTAGGGACATAGCCGCGACCGGACCGGCCGAGGCCTGGGCTGTAGAAAGCGCGGGCCGAATCCTCCATACGACGAACGGTCTGAACTGGAGCTACGTGGACCCCGGCGTCGCCGGTAACTATACGACGCTCGAGTTCCCGGACGCAACACACGGCTTCGCCGCCGGCTCGAAGCTCATCGCGACCACCGACGGCGGCGCGAGCTGGCACGAGCTCTCCGCGGCGCCGCAGTTCACCTACGGCGTGATGTCCTTCGCGGATAAAGACCACGGCGTCGTCGGCGATTACGCCGGCAACAACCTCTACCGGACCGCGAACGGCGGCCAGTCGTTCGTGAGCATAATCGGGAGTATGGACCTCCGGGCCGAGAACGTCATCGGCGAGAGGCGCGGGACCGTCGCGCCGGACGAAGTCATTATTATCGGCGGCCACTTCGACTGCATCTCGGACCTCTACCCCTCGACGGCGCCGGGAGCGGAGGACAACGGCTCGGGTTCGGCGTGCGCGATGGCCGCGTCCCGTGCCTTCAAAAACCTCACGTTCAAGCGAACCGTCCGTTACGTCGTCTTCGGCGACGAGGAATACGGCCTTAACGGCAGCTGGGCCTACGCGAACTATTGCGCCGGCCAGGGTCAGAAGATCGTCGCGATGCTGAACGCCGATATGGTGGCATACGACGAGGAGAACGGCGCCCGGGACGACTATTCCATCGCCTACGGCAACTACCCGTGGTTATTCGATTACGTTAGGACGGTAGGTGGCTTCTACGGGAATAATATAATATATGACCACTACGAGTTTTACGGCAGCGACCACGCGTCATTTTGGGGCGCCGGCTACGCGGCCCTCGGCGCGATCGAGGGCGCCATCGGCGAGGGCGGCGTCTTGGACTATCCCTACTACCATACGACCGAGGATAAGCTCGACAAGTTGCAGCCGGCGTTGGGCGTTCGCTTAGTGCGGGACCTGGCCGCGACGTTCGCGCATCTCGGGCGCTCGAGTTATATCGAGGTCGAGGAGCCGTGGGCGCCGCGGGGCCCGGAGCCGCCGCGGCCGCAGGCGTTCGCGGTCTACCCGAACCCGTATCGGTATTCGTCGGCCGAAACGGGCGTGAACTTCGTCGGCCTGGCGACGCCGGCGACGGTGGAGGTCTACGACCTCGCCGGCCGTCGGGTTGCCCGGGAAGACGTCCCCGCCGGGCGGGAAACGTACGTCTGGCAGCCGGTTACGGATGCTGGGACGCCGCTGACGCCGGGCGTCTACTTCTACGCCGTAACGGGCCGCGAGCAAAGCAAACGCGGCAAGCTCGTCGTCGGCGACTGAGGGACCTGGGCATCCATACTACCTTTACGCCGGTTGGCTTCGGTCGGCCGGCGTTTTTCGCTTGCTATTTCGTGGGAGCTCGTATAGGATTATATAAAGGACCGAGGCCGGCGCCACAAGTGCTGGACGAAAAACGATACGAGCGTCGCAAGAAGGAGTAGATTAGATTATCGGCGGAAAAGGCGTCGTCGCGCTTTACCCGGGCACCTTCGACCCGGTGACGTACGGCCACCTCGACATCATCGAGAGGTGCGCCCATATCTTCGCCCGGCTTATCGTCGCGGTGGCGTCCAATCCGTCCAAGGAACCGCTCTTCGACGTGTCCGAGCGGCTCGAGATGTTGCGGGCGGTAACGGCCGATAGCGCCGGGATGGAAGTGACGAGCTTCGAGGGGTTGACGGTGGCGTACGCGCGCCGGCGGGGCGCCCGGGTTATTGTGCGGGGCCTACGGGCGGTTTCGGACTTCGAGGAAGAATTCAAAATGGCGGCGGCGAACCGTAAGCTCGCCGAGGAGATCAATACGGTACTTCTCCTACCCTCGGAGAAGTATTTTTACCTCAATTCCAGCTTGGTTAAAGAGATCGCACGGTTAGGCGGGCCGGTGGATTATTTCGTGCCGTCGGCGGTAGAAGAGCGGTTACGGGAGAAGTTGGCCTTCCAAGGGGGCTGAGATGGCGGCGGGAGCGAACCCGGCGGCGGAATCTTTCGCGACGATCGTGGCGGCCACCGACGGGACGCCATTTTCGATGCGGGCGGTGGACGCGGCGTTCCGGTTGGCCGGACGTTACCGGGCGAAGATAATCGTGGTCGCGGTTATCGATACGTCGGTGCTGTTGGATTTCGTCGGCGAGCCGGCGAAGCGGCGAGGGAAAGTGGAGGACGAGCTGGCGGCGAACGCCGAGGCGGCATTGGCCCAAGTGGGGACGCGGGCCTCGGGGGAGGGCGTAGATTGTGAGATGATCGTCAAGAGGGGGCGGCCACACATCGAAATCGTTACGGTCGCGAGCCAGGCCGAGGCGGACCTAATCGTAATCGGGAAGAGAAGCGGCTATCGGACCGGCCGCCACCCGCTCGGGAGCGTAACGCAACGGGTAATCGAGGATGCCGACTGTGCGGTTCTTATCGTGCCCTAATTCGCTCACGGTCGGCTTTTCCCTTGACACCGTATAACGGCGTTGGTAGAATTCTAGTGAGGCAGGTTAATAGCGTGGGGATAAAGTGAGGATGGATGCTATGAAAAGGGTAACCGTCAGCGCGGCGTTCGTAGCCCTCGTGGTTATATTAGCCGCGGGCGCAGGGTGCCGCAAGCGCCAGGACCTGTCCGAGATGGAGCCGGTCGTCGTAGCCCTCGGGACGACCTTCGACGCGGCCACGGCCCCCAAGCAATTCGAACCCTTACAAGCTTATCTCACCGAGAAAATCGGGAAGCCGTTCAAGTTTCAGACCTTCAAAAGCCGCGACGACTTCAAGGCGTTCGTCAACGACGGGAAGGCGGCCTTCGTCTACGCCAACCCGCTGGATTATTTCGAGGTCGCTGATACCGCGATCGCTTTGGTTAAAGCCAACTACGCCGGTTCCGGTTCGATGAGACAGGGGATGTTGATCGTCGCGGAGGGCGAAGCGACGAAGATGCGGGACGTCGCCGAGATGAAGGGTAGCTCCATAATGGTCGTTTCGAAGAGGTCGTTGGGCGGTTACCTCTCGCAGAAGATGTTCTTCTCGCGCAGCGGCCTCGACCTCGACCTCGACTTCGACCTTCGGGAAGCGCCGAACGGGACGCCCGAAGAAGTCGTAGCCGCGGTAGCCGCGGGCGAAGTCGAATACGGTTGCGTCCCTTCCGGGACCGTTCCGACCGACAGGGCCACCAAGGGCGTCGAGGTTCTCACGCCCAATTGCGACCGCGTCCCGGTGGAAGTCTTCGCCTTCGTCGAGATCGGCGGCGATAAAATGTTGGGTGGCCAGGTTCGCGACGCGTTGAAGAATATTCCGAAAGACGACGCCATCCTCACGCCGTTGGGATTAGTGAGTTTCTCGGTCGCGACCCAGGCCGAATATAACGTCGTTACGAATTTCTTGAAACAGGATAAGATCGCGAAGGCGCAACGGCTCTCCGGCGCGCCGGCGGAACCCGCTACGCCTTAGTTACGCCGCTTTGCGCGTGCTACATACATTAGGCCGGCGGGCAAGTGCTGTGTTGTTAAACCCGCCGGCCCGTTTCGTCGGCCGCCTCGGCATCGGCCCCACCGCGTTCACCCTCCTGGGTTTATTGCTGGGGATAGCCGCGGGCGTCGCCTTTGCCACCGGCCGTCTGCGCGTCGGGGCCCTCCTCGTCCTCGGCGCCGGCCTTGCGGATATGTTCGACGGCGCCGTCGCCCGCGCGAGCGGCCGCACGAGCGCCTTCGGCGCGTTCTTGGATTCGGTTATCGACCGATATAGCGAGGCCGCGTATCTGACCGGCCTCGTTTATTTTTACGCGGCCGCGGGCGCCAAGGTTATGGCTTTGTTGACGGTATTGGTTTTAACCGGTTCCGTCTTCGTCTCCTACACGAAGGCGCGTGCGGAGTCCTTGACGGACGAATGTAATGTGGGCGTGATGGAGCGGCCGGAGAGGATGGTCCTTCTCGCGCTCGGCTACTTAGTGGGTGGCGAGGGCGCGTTCGTAGCGTTATTGCTTCTCGCGGCGTTCTCCCACTTTACCGCGGTGCAACGGATACTCTACGTGCGGAAGAAGTTGACGCCGCCCGAGCGGCGAGGTTGACGTAGACGGCTGGGGTTCCGCGCGGGCACGCCGAGGTTACGGTCGCAACGGGCAAAAGAGAAGTTAACGCCGCGGCGGTAGGTTTTATCCGCCTGTTACGCCCCGCTGATTACGCGTTGTCGTTGGCGGGCGCCGCGTTGGCGATACGCCTCGCCGGGGGCGGCGCCCTGCCGGCCGCAGCTGTCCGGGCCGCCGTCGCCGTCGCCACCGTTATCGCCGGCGCCGCCGTATACAGCGATTGGTTTCACCGCCGTCGCCTCGTTTTTTATCGCCCCCGCGGGCCCTTGGCCACCGGCGTCGTTAGGGCCGGCGAGGCGAGATGGTTTGGCGTCGGCCTCCTCGCCGTAGGGTTGGCGTTGGCCGCCTCCCTCGGTAGTCGCCCCCTCGCCGCGGCCTTAGCGGTGGCGGCAGTTATGTTGTCGTTGAACCTATTTTTAGAAGCGGTTTACTTGGGCCGGAACGCGGTTACCGCCGCGAGCGCCGTATTGCCTCTCGGTTACGGTTGGTTCTTATCGTCGGCCGTTAGCGGTGAAAAGGTCGTATTCGCCGCGGTGGCGGCGGCCTTAATGGCCCTTTCCGCGAGCGTGTTCGCGGACGTGCACTTGGCCGAAGCGGATGAGGTTACCGGCCGGCGGACGCTGGCGGCCTTGGCCGGCCGGTGGCCTATATTGATCGCCGGCGGGTTGGCGGTAGGCGCGGGCGCGGTGTTATTCGCGCCTTATTTATTCGGAGCGTATTCTCGCCGCTACGTCGCGATCGTAGGTGCGGTCGCCGCGTTAATGGTCTTCTACTCTCTCCTCAACGTCCGGCGTGCCGCGCCGGACCCGGTTTTCGCCGGTTCGACGGCGCGGATGGTTAAGTTCTTGATATTCGTGGTGTACGCCGGCGTATATTGGGAGACGTTGGCTTAAGGCGTTGGCGTCCTACGCTGAGAAAGTTCTCGCGGCGTCGTACGACGTCGTGGTCGTCGGCGGCGGCCCGGGTGGCGCCGCGGCCGCCGCGGTCTTGGCCGCCGCGGGCTTGCGCACGCTCCTGATGGAACGCAAATCGGCGGTGGGCCGGCCGGTTCGGTGCGCCGAGGGTGTGCCTCGGGCAAAGTTCGAATCCTTGGTCGGCGTAGAGGAGCGGTGGATAAGCGCTGTCGTTAACGGCGGGATGGGCCATTCGCCCGCGGGCGTAACGGTCCGGCGGGACTACCCGGCCGTCGGGTATATATTGGACCGCGAGTTGTTCGACCGGGATATGTTCGCCCGCGCGGCCGCGGCGGGGGGGGCAACGTTGCCCGCGGCGGAGGCGCTTGACCTCCGCGTTACGGACGACGGCGCTGAAGTTGACGTTTTATCTGAGGGCCGCGAACATTATACGGTGGCGTGCCGAGCGGTCATCGGCGCCGACGGCGTCGAGTCCGTCATCGGCCGGGCGGCGGGCCTTACGACGGCGCTATCGCCGGAAGACATTAACATCTGCGCCGAATACGTATTGACCGACGCGTGCGAGGAGCCGGGGGATTATATCCACTTTTTTTTAGGGCGTTCGTTCGCGCCGGGCGGTTACGCGTGGGTTTTTCCCAAGGGGCCGGCCTTGCACGCCGTCGGCGTAGGG
>CAZJNB010000077.1:0-8472 GCA_964547385.1 uncultured bacterium | reverse complement strand
CGCCCCACGTCGTCGAACGTCGCGCCGCCGGAAGGATAACCTACCACGACGCCTGCCACCTCGCCCGTGGCCTGGGCGTTGTCGCCGAGCCTCGTGCGCTCCTGCGGCGCGTCGGGGAGTTGGTGGAGCACGAGATGCCGGCCGCGGTAACCTGCTGT
The DNA here is from genome assembly GCA_964547385.1 of uncultured bacterium. Classification (GTDB taxonomy): domain Bacteria; phylum RBG-13-66-14; class B26-G2; order WVWN01; family WVWN01; genus CAZJNB01. The sequence goes on along the minus strand of CAZJNB010000077.1, from coordinate 8,314 downwards.
GGCGGCGCTGGCACTTACGGCCTTACCCATCGGGAGGTCTTCGATAAGATAGGTGGGGAGAAGGCCGCGGCGATTGAGACTTCGGGCGCGACGGTCGTCGCCGCGGGGTGCCCGGCGTGCGTCTTCTATATTAACGAGGCGCTCCGGCGGCGCGGCGTAGAGGCCGTCGCCAGACATACCGCGGATGTTTTGTGGGCGCCCGAGGCTGGAGATGGGAAGTAATCCGATGCGGTTTGCGGGAGCGGCCCGGAGGTGGGGGCCGCCGTTTGTTTACCAGCCCATCGCCTGGAGGCGGCTGAGGCTGGCGCGTATTTCCGGCGAGTTGGGCGCCACGCGGAGGCCGCGCACGAGCTCTACCTTCGCCTCTTCGTAACGGCCGCGCTCTATGAGGGCGAGCGCGTAGGCGTTGAGCAACCGGGCGTCACGGGTATCGTGCGCGTATTCTTGGAACAATCCGAACGCGTCTTCGCTCCGGCCCTCCTCTCGGTAGTATCTCGCGAGCAGGAGGATCGTAGTCGCCTCATGGTAACCCCGCGCCAACGTCCGCTCCATTTCCTTGGCGGCGAGGGCCCGCTCGCCGCGGCTTAAGTAGATGCTCGCGAGGAGACGGTGGGTCTTACCGTCGTGGGGCCTCAGCGCTACCGCGGTGCGGGCGTAACGGAGCGCGGCGTCGAGGTTGCCTTCGGCCCGGGCGGCCATCGCGAGGAACGCGTAGGCCGAGAACGTCCGGCGGTCCGCGCGTATCGCCGCGCGCGCGGCCCGGGCGGAAAGGTCGGCGCGGCCCTTTTGCCAATACCACCGGGCAAGGTTCGATTGGGCTACCGCGGAATTAGGAAGTAGCGCCGCGGCCCGAAAGAAGTAATACCCCGCGTTATCCGTCTCGCCCCGGAATTCGTGAAAAAAGCCGTGGTTCTCCCAAACGCTCAGCGCGAGCCCCTCGCCCCGGCCCGTAGCATCCGGATCCAGTGCCGCCGCCGCCAAGAGCGCCGCGGCTTTTGCGAGGACCTCGTCGTTGAGGGGACCGCTCTCGTCGCCGGCCTGCTCACGGTTAGTCAATTCGACGATAAACCCCTTGGCCCGGCCGCGGGCGGCGAATACGGGCCGTTCTTTTGCCTCTCGAATAAAGCGGTAGTCGACGAATACGGGCCGGGCGTCGAGTTCGCTCCATAGCGTCGTAGCCAACTTATCAATATCAAAGCGGGCGTCATTAATATTGAATAATTCTATGTCGGGTCTTTGCCCGAGCGGATACTGCCGGAACCAGAATAAGAAGTTGGACGTGGCCGTCCCGGAGACGAACATAGCCCGGAAGCCCAGGGGGGTTATAATCTGGCGGCTATAGTAGGCGATGAACGCGGGGTAGCGCCGCTGGTGGCTCCAGCCGCGGCCTACCGTTAGGACGACGAGGGCGGTGGCGAGGATGGTCGCGACCACGCGGAAGGGCCGCCGGCTCAGCGCGGCGAAGAGGGCGAGGGCGCCGGTGGCGGCCAGGGCGAACGTGAGGGCCACGAAGGGGAGGCGGTAACTTTCGATGTCGGGGATGTCGTAGACGAGGAGGAAGACGAGGTTGAGGGTGGCGACGGCGAGGAGGAGGAGGGCGAGGAGGCGGGAGCGGCGCCAGGCGAGGAAGAGGCCGAGGGGGGCGAGGAGGAGGAGGGGTCCGGCGCTGTGCCAGAGGGCGGCGCCGAGGTCGGCGAAGGCGTAGCGGCTTAGGAGGGAGGAGGGGAGGCGGAAGTTGTAGGTGAACTGGCGGGCGGCGAGGTGGCGGAGGAGGGCGGGGAGGTCCGGCGGCGCGGTCCAGCTCCAGCGGAGGGGGGGCGCGGCGACGGCGCGGAGGGGGAGGTAGAGGATGGTGGAGAGGCCGAGGGCGAGGGCGACGGCGGCTTGGCTGAGGGTGCGGAGGGGAGGCCGTTTATAGAGGACGGTGAGGAGAAGGGCGAGGAGGAGGAAGGCGAAGGCGGAGAGGTGGACGCCGGCGGCGAGGCCGGTGAGGAGGGCGGCGGCGACGAAGGGGCGGCGGTCGGCTCTTTGGGCGGCGTCGAGGAGGAGGAGGGCGGCGAAGAGGAAGGCGAGGGCGAGGCCGTAGACCTCGACGCTGGTGGCCTCGCGCCAGAGGGCGGGGGCGGCGGCGGCGAGGGCGCCGAGGAGGACCGCGAAGAGGGCGGCGTCTTTATGGGCCCGGGCGCCGAGGCGAAAGGCCCAGAGGGCGAGGAGGGCCGGGGCGGCGGCGACGAGGAGGGCGTTGGTTACGTCCGCGGCGGCGGCGGCCCACGTCGCCGGGAGCGCCAACAGCGGCAGGGCGAGGAGTTGGAGGTACGTCGGGTAGCCGCTCGGGTGGGCGATGCCCAGCACCGACGCCGACGCCACGAAATCGCCCCAGTCCATTATTGCGGGCCCCTTACCGGCAGAAATTACGTAGAGTGTCGCGGCAATGACGTATACGGCGGCGAAGACGAGGGGCGCCGGGTTCTCGCGCGCTAAACGTTTTATATAGGCGATTACTTTCAATTTATATTGTTTTTAATAACCGATCGCCTCGAGACGGCTGAGGTTGCGGCGGACTTCGCCGTAATTGGGCGCGATTCGGCGGGCCCGTAAAAGCTCGGCCTTTGCCTCCTCGTAGCGGCCGCGTCTTATAAGGGCGACGGCGTAGGTGTTGAGGAGCCGGGCGTCGTTGTACGTATGGACGTTATCCCGTAGGAGCTCGAAGGACTTGGCCTCACGGCCTTCCCGGCGGTAGAGACCCGCCAACATCCCGATCGTCTCGGGGTCCTTATAACCGCGGGCGAGGGTCTTCTCCATCTCCTCGCGCGCTTGCTCGAGTTCGCCGCGGGCGACGTATATACCTGCCAGGAGGCGATGGGCCCGGCCTTCCTGCGGTTTAAGGGCGACGGCGGTGCGCGCGTAGCGGAGCGCGGCGTCGAGGTCGCCTTCGGCCCGGGCCGCCATCGCGAGGTACGCGTAAGGCGTGTATTGGGTGTCGTCGGCCTGGATGGCTAAGCGGGCCGCGCGTCGGGCCGCGGCCGGGTCGCCTCTTTTTAAATACCAGCGGGCTAAGTTGCCTTGAGTTTGAGACATCGTTGGCGCCAACGCCACGGCCCGCGTGAAGTAATACCCCGCCGCTTCGACGTCGCCGCGGTTTTCGCGGAAGAGGCCGTGGTGCGTCCACGCGCTCACGGCAAGCTCTTGGGCGCCCGTCGGATTGCCTTTATTGTAAGGGGCCGTTTGGAGGAATTCTTCCGCCGCGGCGAGTACTTCGCCGTCGCAGGGCAACGCGTCGTCGCCGGGCGTTTCGTGGTCCGTTATTTCCGCTATAAATCCGGCGTCTCTGCCCCGGAGCGAAAAAAGGTCCTTTTCCAAAGTCTGCTGTATCAATATGTAATCCGCGAATACCGGTCGTCCGCCGGCTTCTTGCCGGATGATGTTCCCTAGTTTGACGATGTCGTAGTGGCCGTCGTTCACGTTCCGCAATTCGATGTCGGGCCTTTGCCTAAGCGTATATTGCCGGAACCAGTAAAGGAAGTTGGACGTGATCGAGCCCGAGACGAACATAGCCCCGAAGCCGAGGGGGGCCATAGTCTGGCGGCTATAGTAGGCGATGAACGCGGGGTGGCGCCGCTGGTGGCTCCAGCCGCGGCCTACCGTTAGGACGACGAGGGCGGCGGCGAGGATGGTCGCGACCACGCGGAAGGGCCGCCGGCTCAGCGCGGCGAAGAGGGCGAGGGCGCCGGTGGCGGCCAGGGCGAACGTGAGGGCCACGAAGGGGAGGCGGTAACTTTCGATGTCGGGGATGTCGTAGACGAGGAGGAAGACGAGGTTGAGGGTGGCGACGGCGAGGAGGAGGAGGGCGAGGAGGCGGGAGCGGCGCCAGGCGAGGAAGAGGCCGAGGGGGGCGAGGAGGAGGAGGGGTCCGGCGCTGTGCCAGAGGGCGGCGCCGAGGTCGGCGAAGGCGTAGCGGCTTAGGAGGGAGGAGGGGAGGCGGAAGTTGTAGGTGAACTGGCGGGCGGCGAGGTGGCGGAGGAGGGCGGGGAGGTCCGGCGGCGCGGTCCAGCTCCAGCGGAGGGGGGGCGCGGCGACGGCGCGGAGGGGGAGGTAGAGGATGGTGGAGAGGCCGAGGGCGAGGGCGACGGCGGCTTGGCTGAGGGTGCGGAGGGGAGGCCGTTTATAGAGGACGGTGAGGAGAAGGGCGAGGAGGAGGAAGGCGAAGGCGGAGAGGTGGACGCCGGCGGCGAGGCCGGTGAGGAGGGCGGCGGCGACGAAGGGGCGGCGGTCGGCTCTTTGGGCGGCGTCGAGGAGGAGGAGGGCGGCGAAGAGGAAGGCGAGGGCGAGGCCGTAGACCTCGACGCTGGTGGCCTCGCGCCAGAGGGCGGGGGCGGCGGCGGCGAGGGCGCCGAGGAGGACCGCGAAGAGGGCGGCGTCTTTATGGGCCCGGGCGCCGAGGCGAAAGGCCCAGAGGGCGAGGAGGGCCGGGGCGGCGGCGACGAGGAGGGCGTTGGTTACGTCCGCGGCGGCGGCGGCCCACGTCGCCGGGAGCGCCAACAGCGGCAGGGCGAGGAGTTGGAGGTACGTCGGGTAGCCGCTCGGGTGGGCGATGCCCAGCACCGACGCCGACGCCACGAAATCGCCCCAGTCCGCGATACTAAGGCCGCGCGCCGCGGTGGCTACGTATAGCGCCGCGGCGTATATATATGTAACCCCGAAGACGAGCACCGAGGGCTTCTTGAACGGAGCGGTTATAGTAAGAGAAGTAATTCTCATTTCGTATAAGGAGCGACCAGGTGGGCGAAACGGGGTGAGCGGCGGCAGTTTGCTAAATCCGGGTCGGTTGAGGCTAAAGAGCCGTATCGCGCGGCGTTATATTTTAATGCCGCCTGGAGATGTTCGAAGGCTATATCTATTTGGCCTTCGGTGGCGTAAATACAGGCGAGGTTATAGTGGGCTTGGGCGTCGGTGGGGGTATACTTGAGCGCGGCTTTAAAATCGGCGGCGGCGGCTTTACGGTTGCCGTCTTTGAGGTAGGCAACGCCGCGGGCGGTATAAACGAGCCCGTAGTCAGGCCGGATTGCGAGTGCCTTACTGAACGCCGCGACGGCCGCGTCGACGTCGCCCGTGGTTTCGTGCGCGAAGCCCTTATCCCGCCAGAAGTTCGCGTCGTCAGGGAAGTACGGTGCCGCGGCTTCAAAGTGAACAAGGGCTTTTTCAGCCCGGCCTTCTTTCATTAGAACGAATCCTTGTATATAATCGGCTTCCCCCGGCGTCGCGCCGACGAATCCTTCTGCGAGTTTTAGCGCCTCGTCCGTTTTCCCTTGGTTCGTGAGGACCAAGATGAGTCTTCGTCGAATCTCGCCGTTTTCGGGAGCGAGCTCGAGGGCGCGGCGGTAATACGCCAAAGCGGCGGCGGGGCGGCCCGTAAGAACGTAAATAATGGCGAGGTTTTGGTAGCCGTTCACGTCGTTGGGAAATAGCGAGATATATGATTGGAATAGCTGTATTTGCGGTAGGTATAAACGCCACTGGAGGAGATGAATGCCGAGCGTTCGATAATAGACGCCGGCGAGTTCGTGGAAGAGGGGATCTCGGAGCTCGCCCGTGTCGCGGCTCGCGACGCAACTCATAAGGTTACTGAGGGCCGCGACGCTCGCGGCCGCGCGCGTGGCGAGTTCGCCTCGCGGGAGAGGTTCGTTAATTATTTGCATACTTAGGTCATAGGGCGCGATATAGCCGCGGAGGTTCTCCGCGGGGTCCCCCAAACCCCAGAACATAGGCCGGCGTCCCGCGTTGTCGGCGATTATGGCCGCTATAATCCCCGGTAGGATGAAGTCGTCGGTCAAACCGACGGTTATTTCCTCGGGGGTGAAGTCGCCACGCACGAGGGCGCGCGCGGCCAGTAGTTTAACCTCTTTTTCCTTCGGCAGGATTAGGTCCGGATATAGCTCGCGGACGGCGGTGAGGTAACCGCGTCCCAAAAAGCGGACTTGTGCTAAAAGCGCTACGTCGGGGCGGCGGCGGCGCGCGTAGACTTCGTACCACGTGACGAAGCCATTGGTATCGCCGCTCGGGAAAAAGACCGCGCGCGCCGGGAGTGCTCGGAGGAGGCGGGAGCCGTAAAGCTCGGCGAAGATGAAGCCGTGCCGGTTTCCGAAGGGAAAGTTGGCGACGGCTGCCCAAGCGATGGCGGCCAATAACGCGACCGTGGCGGCGACGCCGAGCGGCCGGCGGACCCTATCGCGGAGTTCCCCGATCTTCGCGGTCGCCAGGCCTACGCCGCCGGCCGCGAAGAACGTGACGATGAGATAGAGCGGTATAAAGTAATAGCTGATGTCGTGGATAGTATATACGGAGCAATAGGCTAAATAGGCGCCGAAGTAGAGAAGTAGCGCCGCGGCCTGGAGGCGGAAGCCTTTGCCGAAGGACCGCGCGAGGGCGACCAACGCGAGTATCGCCGCGGGCGTTACGTTCGCGAGTAGGGCGCCGCGGAATCCCCTCCCGGTGGCGGCGACGCCGGCCAGGCCCTCCTTCCAAAAGTTCGTTTGGTATTGTAATGCCGCCATATGTATGACGAACGCCCTCAACGTCGAGGGGTCATTCCAGTTGAAGAGCGGCTTTCGGAAAGCCCGGAGCGGGAGGTAGAGGTTGAGCGAGGCCCCGAGTAAAACTATCGCCGCGGCGAGGGGTAAAAGAGGCGCGAGCGCCCGCGCTTTACGCCGCCCCGGCCACGCTACCGCCGCTGCCGCCGGTAGAAATAGGACGAGCGTCATATGGTTCGTAAAGGAAAAGCCGGCGACGAGAGAGCACGTGAGCATTTCTCGGGCGCCGCCTACGCGGCGAAGCCGAAGTGCCGTCCACAGCAGGGCGGCCCAGAGGGCGCTATTGAGCGCGTAGACCTCGGCGAGCGTTCCCACCGCCCATAACGTCCGCCCGAGGAGCGTAACCAAGCCGGCGAAGGCCATCGCCAGCGCGCGGGGCCCGTTCCCCAAGCCCGCGAGCCGCCCGAATTCGCCCGCGGCGAGGGCCATGAAGAACGCCGTGGCCGCGGCCGCGGCCGCCGACGTGAGGTTGATGAGATAAGCTTCGTTTCCGGCGGGGAAAAGCGTCGCCAGCTGGCCCAGTAACGCGTAGAGCGGGTATCCCGTAGGATGTGCCACGCCCAAGGTCGTGGCCACACCCAGGAACTCGCCCGAGTCTAAGATAGCGAGGCCGGGAGCGGCGCAAAGACTATAGAACGTAAACCCGCCGAGCAAAATAGCCCACGGGATGGCCGAGTTCCAAGGTAGATTCTTGGTCCTAAAACCCATTAACGGTATTCGTTTTTGTATAAAAGTAATACTGAACCGGCCGGTTGGGCGAAAGGTCGTCGCCGACGGACCGCAAATGAACGCGGAGACGCTCGTCGCCTACGGCGCGCGCCGGGATACGGAAGTAACCGTCCGTAAAAGTACCCGTTTGCCCGGCGATCTCCCACTTCCCTAAAGACACGCCGTTCACGCGAACGTCGGCCCGGTAGGGCGGCTCGCATCGGACCACCGCGAAAAGCTCCTGCCCCGGCGGTACCTTTACGGTGAATTCTTCGACGCCACAGGCTATACGGCCGCCCTCGATTATTATTTTACCGTTGGGATTATCGAAGGGTAAAGTCGCGGCGAAGGTCGGGAGGTTATTGCCACCCCGCCGCTTCAGACGGTAGGCGTGGCCGGACTCCGAGACGATATCGCTAATGTTCAATTCATCCTCTAAGGTAAAACCGGGTAAGGCCTCAATTTCCGGTCGGGGCGGCGGCTCGAAAACTATAGGCAAGAACGGCGCGATTATTAATTCTTCGCCGCCAGCTAAGGTAGTAGTGAAAAGCGTCGCTTTATAATTAGGCGTTGGGATCGCGCCCACGGCGTCGAAGGGGTATAATACTAAGTAACCCACGAAAAAGTCGCCCGGCTTTCCCGCGCTCCGAACGAACTCCACCGCCGAGCCGGGGCCTTTGGCGGTGTAATATACAGCGCCGCGCGTCACCAACCCTTTCAAATCCACGATGTGACGGCCGCTATAGTAGGCAATAGCGCCGACGTCGTGGGTGAAGATGCTCGCCGTGGCCGGCACGTGTTCGCGGATGTAGCGGGCCATGGCGATATGTTGGAAGCGGATGTCCCGCGCCGCCATCCCGAAGGCGAGCCAGAAAAAGGTGGAGGATATCAGGCCGAAGGTGAGGAAATAGGCGGCGCCGGTCCAGAACATCGCGGCGTGGCTAATGGACGGCCGGCCGTAGCGGCGAGGCCATTGGGAGGGCAAAGGAAGAGACCGTGAGGCCGTCGCTCATAGTGGC
>CAZJNB010000076.1:0-8612 GCA_964547385.1 uncultured bacterium | reverse complement strand
AATCTACCTGGCCGCGACGGCCGTATCGGTGTTGTTGTTTTTCGTGGTGGACTGGTATCGCCTGCCGCTGGCGCCGGTGCTCGCGGTGGCCGCGGGCTTCGGCGCGACACGATTAGCGGACGACGCGCGGCGGCGGCGTTGGCTCGCCGCGGTCCTCGGCGGCGGCGCCGCGGCGCTCCTCCTCGTCTTCTCGTGGCTCCCCGGCGTGGGCGCGGACCGCGCCGGCGTCGCGAGCCAATCTTATTTCAACTATGGCACTTATTATTTATTCCAGGGGGACCTCGGTCGCGCCGGCGATTATTTCCGTACGTCGCTTAGGTATAAACCGGACAATACCTGGTCGCTCTCGTATTTGGGTTTGGTATGGGAACGTCAAGGTCGCGAGGGCGTCGCCCGCTCTTATTACGCGCGGGCCTACGACCTCAATCCCTACGACCCGGAGACGAATTACCTCTTGGCTATGAGTTACGCCCGTGCCGGCGATTGGCCGAAGGCGATTCCCTTATTGGAGGCCGCGGTGGCGACGAGCCCCGGCTACGCCGACGCGTGGCGCGCCCTCGCCGAGTGCTACGGCCGGCGCGGCGATTACCCGGCGTCGTTACGCGCGTATGCCCGGCTCGCGGCGCTCGTGCCGGACGACGCCGAGGTCCGACTTCGCTACGCGGAAGGGTTGATGGCGAGCGGCAGATACGACGAAGGCGTTGCCGCGGCCCGCCGGGCCCTCGCGCTTCAGCCGAACGTCGTCGGCGCCCATCTCCTCCTGGGGCGATACTATTTGATGCGGGGAGAGCTCACCGCCGCGGCGCGGGAACTGCGAGCGGAGGTCGCACTCGCGCCGGACCGGCCGGCGGCGTATGCCCTCCTCGCGGAGTATTATTATCAGCGGGGCGACGCCGGCGCCGCCCGGGCCCAATACGAACGTTACCTCGCCCTCGGCGGCGCGCCCATAGAACGCTTTGAGATAGGGAGATGAACGGCCCCGGTTACACCTTACGGGGGATTTAAGGTATAATGGACGAACCTATGACGGCGGAGCGAAAAAGCACCGCGGGCCCGCGAGCGCCGGCGGGCGCCGCCGCGGTTCTGGTGGTCGACGACCACCGCGCCGCCGCGGAAGCGCTGGCGGAGCTATTGCGCGCCGAGGGCTACGAGACCTACGTCGCCTTCGACGCCCCCGGCGGCCTTGCTATCCTCGACGACTCGCCCATCGACGTGATTATCGCCGATATGGTTCTGCCCGGGATGGACGGCATCGACTTCTTGATGATGTCGGTTGAGCGCTGGCCGGCCATCCCGTTTATTATGCTGACGGGCTTCGGAACGATCGAGACCGCGGTCGAGGCCACGCGGCGCGGCGCCTATGAATATCTCACCAAGCCCATCCAACCCGACGACCTCTACCGCGTCCTCGCCAAGGCTTTGGAAAAAAGGCGCCTGGAGCTTGAGAACCTCGAGCTCAAGACGCGCCTCTATGAGAAATATTCCTTCGACCGGATAATCGGCCGCTCTAAGCCGATGCAGAAGATATATAATCTCATCGGCCGTATCGCGCCCACGGACGCCGCGGTACTCGTCTACGGCGAGAGCGGTACCGGCAAGGAGTTGATCGGAGACTCGATCCACTACAACAGCCGCCGGCGCGACAAACCGTTGGTGAAGTTGAACTGCGCGGCGCTCGCCGAAGGCGTTTTGGAATCGGAGCTCTTCGGCCACGAGAAGGGTGCGTTCACCGGCGCGGTGCGGCGCCACCGGGGGCAATTCGAACAGGCCGACGGCGGCACCCTCTTCTTGGACGAGGTCTCGGAGATACCGCCCGCGACCCAAGTTAAACTGCTACGCGTCCTCGAAGACGGCGTCTTCCGCCGGGTGGGCGGCGTCGAGAACATCGTCGCCGACGTCCGCATCATCGCCGCGACCAACGTCCACCTCGAGGAGGCGGTGGCTGGCCAGACGTTCCGCGAAGACCTTTACTACCGCTTGAAGGTAGTTACCATCGACGTGCCGCCGCTGCGCCAGCGCGCCGAGGACATCCCCTTGCTCGTCAACGCCTTTATCCGCGAGTTCAACGAAAAGAACCATCTCGCGATCGAGGGGGTGGACGACGACGTTATCTGGCTCTTCCGTGCCTACGGCTGGCCCGGAAACGTCCGGGAACTGCGCAACGTCGTCGAGAGTATGGCGGTGATGGCGCGGGCGAGCCGGTTGACGAAGGAAGACGTCCCGCCTGACGTCCGTAAGTCCGTCGAGGAGGTCGTCGCCGACGGCGTCCGCGTGGGGATGAAGCTCGCCGACGCCGAGCGTTATATGATCGAGGCGACGCTCAAGGAGCTGGGCGGGAATCGAACCAAGGCCGCGAAGGTCCTCGGCATCGGCCTCAGGACCTTACAGCGGAAGATTAAATCTTACAACATCCAAAGCTTATGACTACTATCGTAGACGGCAAAGGGTTGGCGGCCGAAGTCGAGGCCGCGACGGCCGCGGCGGTGCCGGCCGCCGGCGTCGCGCCCGCGTTGGCGGTCGTCCTGGCGGAGGGAGCCGCCGGTGCCGCGGCGTATACCAAGGCGCTTCGGCGGGCCGGCGGCCGCGTCGGCGTCACCGTCCGAAGCCACGAGCTCGCGCCCGAGCCGGCGGCGGCGGCGCGGCTCCTCGACGAGCTCAACGCCGACGCCGGCGTCCACGGCGTCATTCTCCAAAAGCCGTTCGCCGGCCGCGCCGCGGACGCGGACCTCGCCGAGAGGATATCGCCCGCCAAAGACGTGGACGGCCAGACGAGCGCGTCGCTGGGGGCCCTCTGGGCCGGGCGGCCGGCGTTCGTCCCCTCGACCGCGGCCGCGGCGGTCCACATCCTGGAGCGGCACGGCGTGGAGCTCGCCGGCGCCGCCGCGGTCATAGTCGGGCGGTCCCTCGTCGTGGGCAAGCCGCTCGCGGCGCTGCTCGTCGCGCGCGACGCCACCGTTACGATCTGCCACACCAAGACGCGCGCCTTGGCCGAGGTCTGTCGTCGGGCGGACGTCCTGGTCGTGGCCGCCGGCTCGCCGGGGTTGGTGTCGGCGGAGATGATAAAGGCCGGCGCCGCGGTTGTGGATTGCGGCTACAATTACCTCGACGATGGGACCGTTGTGGGGGACGTCGTCTTCGAGGAAGCCGCCGCGGTGGCGTCGCTCATCACCCCCGCGCGCGGCGGCGTCGGCCCGGTTACGACGGCGCTTTTGCTCGCGGCCGTCGCCCGGGCCGCCGGGCTCGAGGTTGCGTCGTGAAAGACGCGGCCGAACTCCCCCTCTTCGAGGACCCTTCGGGCGCGCGCGTATATACGGTGGCGGAGCTGACCGCGGACGTGCGCGCGACCCTCGAGGGGGCCTTCGCCGGCGAAGTTGTCGTGCGGGGCGAGCTCTCCAACTTCACGCACCACCGCTCAGGCCATATGTACTTCTCGCTCAAGGACGAGGAGGCGGTCCTCCGGTGTGTCTTCTTTCGCCGGGAGAACAAGCGGCTACGTTTTTCGCCCGCGGCCGGTCTGGAGGTCATCGCTCGCGGCCGCTTGGGCGTCTACCCGCCGCAGGGGACGTATCAGCTCTACGTCGCGGCGTTGGTCCTCCACGGTGAGGGCGAGCTTATGGCCGCGCTCGAGCGCCTTAAGAAGAAGTTGGCCGCGGAGGGGTTGTTCGCCGAGGAGCGTAAGCGGCATCTCCCGCCCTTCCCCCGGTCCGTGGGCGTGGTAACGTCCCCCTCCGGCGCGGCGTTCCGCGACGTCAAGAACGTCCTGGCGCGCCGCTGGCCCGGCGTGAAGATAATCCTGGGGCCGGCCCAGGTCCAGGGGGCGGCCGCCGCCGCCGACATCGCCCGGGCCATCGAGGACTTCGACGGGGCCGCGGTCGCGGACGTCCTCATCGTCGGTCGGGGCGGCGGCTCGCTGGAAGATTTATGGGCGTTCAACGAGGAGGTCGTCGTGCGGGCGGTCGCGGCGTCGGCGACGCCGACGATTTCGGCGGTGGGCCACGAGGTGGATTGGACGTTGACGGACCTGGCCGCGGACGTGCGGGCGCCGACGCCCTCGGCGGCCGCGGAGCTTGCGGTCCCGGTGAAGGCGGAGGTCGTGACGGAGGTCGGCGACGCTTTCGGCCGGATGCACGCCGCGGCCCGGGACTACCTCGAGTGCGGGCGCGACGAGCTCGCCGCGGTCAAAGGCTCATACGGTTTTCGGAGCGTACCGATGCGCCTCGCGGAGCGGCGGCAGGCGGTGGACGAGGCCGGCGCCCGGGCGGCCCGGGCCGTCCACAACGGCCTCGCCCGCGTCCGGAGCCGCTACGTCGAAGCGGCCGGCGCGTTCCGGGCCCTCTCGCCGGCGGCGACGCTCGCGCGCGGCTATAACCTCGCGACGCGGCGGCGCGCTACGGTGAGACGGGCCGCGGACGCCGTAAAGGATGAAGAACTAACTCTACATTTCGCCGACGGCGTCCGTGCCGTAACGGTAACCGGCGAACGGGAGGGCGAGAGCTTTGCCGAAGAAAACTAAGAAGAGTTTCGAGGACGAGCTCGAGCGCGTGCAGGAAATAGTAGGCGAGCTCGAGGAAGGGCCGGCGAGCCTCGACGAGATGCTGGCGCTCTTCGAGGAGGGCGTCGCGGCAACGAAGCGACTCGAGAAAGTATTGGCGGACGCCGAGACAAGGGTCCAATTGCTTCAGCGGGACGAAGAGGGCGAACTGAAACTTCGCGACGAGGACGCCGAGGAGTAGGGCCGGCCGTGAACGCCGATGAAGTAAAACCGGCTATTAGCGAACGGGCCGCGCGGGCGCGCGCGTTTCTGGCGGGCGACGGCTTTTTGGCCGCGGTGGAGCCGCCGCACCTACGCGACGCCGCCGGCGCGTATCTGACGCGGGGGGGCAAAGGCCTTCGGCCGGCGTTGGTGCTGTTCTGTTGCGGCGCCGTCGGCGGCGAGGAGAGGTGGGCGCTGGCCGCGGCGGCGGCGGCGGAGGTAACTCACAATTGGACCCTCATCCACGACGACATCATCGACCGCGACGAGCGCCGGCGGGGCGGGCCGTCGGTCCACGCGGCGTTCGCGGCCCGGGCGGCGGCCGACTTCGGCTTCGGCGAGGAAGAGGCAACTCACTACGGCCTCGCGCTCGCGGTTCTCGCCGGCGACATCGGCCCGTGTTGGGCGGCACATCTTATGGGGCGTCTTTTCGAGAACGGCGTAACCGCCGCCGAGGTCGGCGTGCGACTGGCGACCGAGCTCGCGACCGTTACGGTCCCGGCGATACTGGCGGGGGAGGTCGAGGACGTCCAGCTAAGCCGGCGGCCGCTCGAGGAGACGACGCTCGCGGCGGTGGAGGCGATGCTCGCGAAGAAGACGGGCGCGTTATACGAGTGGTGCGCGCGCGCGGGCGCCGCGGTGGGCGGCGCGGACGCCACGGTCGTCGAGGGACTCGGCGTCTTCGGCCGTCTCGCGGGCGTCGCGTTCCAACACGTGGATGACACGTTGCCGTTCGTCGCGGACGAGGCGGCGACCGGGAAGCCGGCCCGTTCGGACTTGCGCGAGGGCAAGCGGACCGCGGTCGTGTTAGGGGCGCTCGCGAACGCGTCAGCCGCGGCGCGGCGCTCGCTCGTCGCGCGGCTCGGGCGGCCCGAGCTGACGGCCGAGGAACTCGGCGGCCTGGCCGCGGAGCTGGCCGAGTTGGGCGGCGTTGCCTTCGCCCGGGCACGCGCCCGGGAGTATCACGAACGCGCGCTCGCGCAACTCGACGTATTGTCGGCCGGCCCGGGCCGCGAGCTCCTCGCCGGGTGGGCCGACTTCGTGATAACTCGCGAATACTGAGGCGCCCGCCGCTGGCGGCTCGCGCCTTTTGTTGGAAGGACTATTGATGGAAGATATTCTCTCCCACATCGAATCGCCCGCGGACCTCCGCGAGTTGACCCTCGAGGAATTGGAACAACTCGCCGGGGAGCTCAGGCAGTTTATCATCGAGAGCGTCTCGCGGACCGGCGGCCACCTCGCTCCCAGCCTCGGCGTCGTCGAGCTTACCGTAGCGCTCCACTACGTCTTCGATACGCCCCGCGACAAGATTATCTGGGACGTCGGCCACCAGGCCTACGGCCATAAAATCCTCACCGGCCGGCGCTCGCGCTTCCATACGCTTCGCCAATTCGGCGGTATCTCCGGCTTTCCCAAGCGCGACGAGTGCGACTTCGACGCCTACGGCGTGGGCCACGCGTCGACGTCCATCTCCGCGGCGCTGGGGATGGCGCTGGCGCGCGACCGGCGCGGCGACGACTTCGACGTGGTCGCCGTCATCGGCGACGGCGCCCTCTCCGGCGGCTGTGCGCTGGAGGGGTTGAACGTCGCCGGCCACCTGAACGGCACCGACTTCGTCGTCGTCTTAAACGATAACGAGATGTCGATATCGCCGTCGGTGGGAGCGATGTCGGACTATCTCACCCGGGTGATAACGCACCCGCGTTACGACAAGTTCCGCTCGGACATACAGGCGCTCGTGAAATCGATTCCATCGTTGGGCCAGCCGCTCTTCGGCGCCGCGCGCCGGCTCGAGGAGTCGCTTAAGAACCTGCTTACGCCCGGGATGTTGTTCGAGGAGCTGGGCTTCCGCTACGTAGGCCCGGTGGACGGTCACAACCTCGGCGCGTTGCTGCGGGCGCTCGAGGGCGTACGCAAGCTCCGCGGCCCGGTCCTGCTCCACGTCTTGACGCACAAGGGGAAAGGCTACCAACCCGCGGAGGGCGACGCCACCACGTATCACGGCTATCCGCCCTTCGACGTCGCCACAGGGAAGGCCCGCGCCCCAGGTAAGAAGCCCACCTATACGCAGGCCTTCGCCGCGGCCCTCGTCGAGCTGGCCGCGGAGGACGAGAGTATAATCGCTATCACCGCGGCGATGCCCGAGGGCACCGGCCTCGCCTCCTTCCGCGAGCGGTTTCCCGAGCGCTTCTTCGACGTCGGCATCGCCGAGCAGACCGCGGTTCTCCTCGCCGCCGGCGTTGCCTGCGAGGGGCTCAGGCCGGTGTGCGCGATATATTCCACCTTTCTCCAACGGGCCTACGACCAGCTGAGCCACGACATCTGCCTTCAGAAGTTACCGGTTACGTTCGCCCTCGACCGCGGCGGCGTCGTCGGCGACGACGGCCCCACCCACCACGGCACCTTCGACCTCGCCTATATGCGCCACCTCCCGAACCTGGTCGTGAGTGCGCCCAAGGACGAGCTGGAGCTCGCCCGGCTCCTGTATAGCGCGATCTACTACGACGCCGGGCCGTGGTCGCTCCGCTACCCCCGCGGGGCCGCGCCGGGCGTCGCGGGCGAGCGCGAGTGGAATGCTATCGCGCCCGGCGAGGCGGAGCTGTTGCGCGAGGGCGACGACGTTCTCCTCCTCGCGATCGGGCGGATGGTCTATCCGGCGCTCGCCGCCGCGGCTAAGTTGGCCGAAGAGGGGCTTAGGGCCGCGGTGATAAACGCGCGTTTCGCGAAGCCGCTCGACGAGGAATTGATTTTGACGTGGACGCGGCGGTGCGGCGCGGTGGTGACGGCCGAGGACGGCTGTCTGGCCGGCGGCTTCGGCGCCGCGGCGCTCGAGCTGGCGGCGGACCGCGACGCCGGGGCGGAGGTGCACGTTCGGCGGCTCGGCTATCCCGACGAATACGTAACCCACGGGACGCCGCAGGAGTTGTTGGACCTATACAACTTGAACGCGGAGGGCATCGCCGCCGCGGCGCTTGGCCTCGTAAAGGAGAAGGGATAGCGGCGGTGGCGACGCGTCGGCTCGACGAGCTCGTCGCGGCGCGGGGATGGGCGCCTTCGCCGGCGGCCGCGGCCGCGTTGATTATGGCGGGGAAGGTGAAGGTCGACGGCCGGCCGGCGACGAAGGCGGGGACCGCGGTGGACGAGGAGGCCGCGGTTACGGTCGCGCCCGGGAAGCCGTACGCGTCGCGGGGCGGCAAGAAGCTCGCGTTCGCGCTGGCGCATTTGGGCGTGGAGGCGACGGGCGCGGTCTGTTTGGACGTCGGCGCCGCCGCGGGCGGTTTTACCTCCTGCCTGCTCGCGCGCGGCGCGGCGCACGTCCACGCGTTGGACGTAGCTCGGGGCGCGCTCGCGTGGGCGCTTCGGACCGACGCCCGCGTCACGACGTGGGAGGGCGTGAACGCGCGTTACTTCGACGGCGGCCGGCTCGAGCCGGCGCCGACGCTACTGACGGTCGACGTCTCCTTCATCGGTTTGGCGAAAGTCCTCAAACCTCTCGTCGCGACGTTGCCGGCGTTGGAGCAGGTCGTAGCGTTAGTCAAGCCCCAGTTTGAAGCGGCGCGAGGGCAGGTCGAAGCCGGCGGCGTCGTCCGCGACCCGGCCGTCCACGAGGAAGTATTAAAGGCCGCGGCGGATATGCTGGCGGAGATCAGCTTTGCCGCGGTCGCCGTCGCGGCGTCGCCCCTCCGCGGGCCGGCCGGGAACCGGGAGTTCTTTCTGTGGGGGCGGCGGGGCGCCGCGGCGCGGCCGCTCGGTGCGGAGATCGCCGCGGCGTCTCGATTGCCCGAAACGACGGCGTAGTTTTGTCGTAGGGTAAAGTAGCATTCGGGCCACCAAATATGATAAGGTGGACGTATGGAGA
>CAZJNB010000075.1:0-8668 GCA_964547385.1 uncultured bacterium | reverse complement strand
AATCGCCGAAACTATCTTCCAAAAACCTGCCCCTATGCAAATCTATTTTACTTTTAACAAGTTCCCATATAAGCTTTGCGAAATTAACTCTTCCGATATCTCTAAGCAGATCGTTCGCTATATCGTAGAATTGTATCCCCGGGTTATCGAAATAGAACGAATCCACCCTATAATCCGGTCCCGGTAAAATACACCTATGTAACCAGTTCAATATGTATGATTTACCGCTCCCGTATTCCCCAATAATAACGACGGGCTTAGGACCGGTCCCGGGGGTGATACGCTCCAACATTTCCTTTACCTTAAGTTCCCAACTAGTAGGGACCCATAACCGCTCTCCGGTAACTGGCACGCCGCTACCCGATAACTCGAAGGGGACGAACTTTAAACCCATTTCTGTAAGTCTCTCGTCCACGTCACACCTTCCTTACGGATTTGTGAACCCGGAAGTGCGAAACTATTCTCCGGTTATCATCTTCGAAATAGCTCCGTAACATAAGTTCCTGCGCTTCTTTCGTCGCCGCGGTGTAAGTCGCAAATCCCCGCGACGTACCAATAAAAACTACTTGGGTCGGGTTCTCGTACTTTAATGTCTTTATTGCTTCGTACAGTATACTCGTAGGTTTGTGCGCTGATACCATTAATTTTAATATCAAACCCCTTACGCTAAAAACAGTCCACTCTTCCCTGCTATCAACTAATTCGATTATTTTATTTAAAACCTCCCGTACTTCGCTTTCGCCGTAATCTATTATAGCCGGGTAAATAATTGCGCCCGTATCTTCGCGGAAGAATTCATCAACAAAACCTAGTTCGTTTATTCCCCAATACCTGACCCCAAATAAAATCCCCTTTTCCTCATAGTAGTCGGTTAAATTTAAAATCGGCTCGTTCTCGCCTAACCGCCTAAATACGACCTTCCGAGGCCTTTCCTTCGGCCTCCTTTTACCGGCCCGCGTAGGATAATATTTTATTTTGGGCTTCTCCCCCTCCCTCCGCCAAGTAACTGGTTTCCCCTCGCTTAAATATTCCGATAGAGAATAAACCTCAATCCCGGGCATAAAAAGATCGAAGAATATCTTGCAATCCTCGTTCTTTATTACCAACTCTGCAAAAGCGGTCTTTTCTGCCACCGTTAACCCTTCGCTTTTACGGCTATTATTCGCTAATAACACTCTAACATTTTCGTTGTCTTTGTCAATAAAATACTTCCGCCCCTCGCGTAAGAATATACCTAATTTAGTCAACGTGTTCCTATAATGATAGAGCCAGGTCCGTGACGGTGGGTTCTCTTTCGTAGTATGTATTATCTCCTTCGCGCGAATAATCCTATCGAACTCCTCTGCGGTAACCCCTTTTTCAACCCTTGCTAAAACAGCGGCGATTTCCCGCAACCACACGAACGATACGGGCCGCATCCAAAAAGGGCTTTGTTTTTTCTCGAAAGGCATAAGTTACACTATTATATTCTATTACATGTTCAATAGCAACTACATATCGAATATCCAAAAAGGTTGGCTTCGGCGTTCTTAAATAACCGACCGACCATTCCTTAAATCCTACCGGATTCCCTCCCAGCGCGTCGCATTCCCTAATCGCAGGCGCGGCGAAGGTATAATGTAACGCTTGGGACCGCGCCGCACTCGCCAACCCGAACCGCTCCCCGGGCCTTTTCACCGTAACGCCCGGGCGCCGGCGGTTACCAATATTGACGGCCCGCGTCTCATATGGTATAATAGCACGAGTTGCGAGGTAAGGTTTAGGCGAGAAGCGAGACGGCGTCCGCTGGGCCGCGGGCGCGAGAGAAGGAGGTAGCGTATAAAGCTTTAGTATCGCCCGGGTCCGGCTGAGATGGCGGCAGAAGACTTAAAAATGGCGGCGGCTATTCGCGCGGGCGACGAGGCCGTCGCGACAGCGTTTTACGAGAAGTATTGCGATAAGATCTATCGCATGATGCACTTCTCCGCGATGGGCGAGGCGGCGGCCGAGGAATTGACGCGGGCGACGTTCCTCGCGTTTTTTGAGTCGCTCGGGCGCTTCCAGGGGAGGAGCAAGCTCTCCACCTGGCTCTACGCCATCGCGAAGAACATCCTCAAGAACCACTACGCTCGGAACGAACGGCGCCGGTTCGTGTCGCTGGACGATACGGCCGCCGCGGCCTCGGTGCGCTCTTACGTAGACGGCCGCGGCGGCGAGGCGCCGCCGGAGGCGTTGCTCGAGCGCCGCGAGACCGTCGCCGTCGTGCGGGCCGTTCTCGCGCGCCTTTCCGCTTCCTACCGGGAGATATTGACGCTACGCCACATAAACGGCCTCTCGACGGGCGAGGTGGCCGCGGCCCTCGGGAAGACCGAGGGGAACGTCCGCGTCCTCCTCCATCGCGCGGCGAACGCGTTCGCCCGGGAGCTCCGCCGGCTCGAGATGCGCGCGGGCGAGAGGTTGGTGGAGACGCCGGCGAGGGGACGCCGGGTTTAACGTTGGCGGCGAGTTTCGTAGGTTATTATTAAGGCATTCATTTGTCGGCCGGCCGTTCGTTTGTGCCCGCCGGCGGTTTTTTTTGGGAATTCGCCAGTTTTCTTAATTTTACCCTTGACGCGGAGGGATATTTAGGTTAAATATTAAGATGGGTTAAAGGCGAAAGGGCATTCCCCACATCAGGGGAGGTTGTGATATGAGTAGAAACACAGTTATTACGATAGTTGTCGTTATTCTGGCGTTCACTTGCCTGGCCGCGGGAACGAATAAAGCGGTGTCGGCAAAACGCGCCGCGGCCGGCGCGGGCCCGGCCGCCGCGGGCCCGGCCGCCGTAACGGCCGCGCCGTTGCCGACGGGCGGGCGCCCGACGGGATTAACGAGCATCTTTTATAAGGCCCTGGGCGAGAATTGCTACCTCGTCTTCTCGGACTTCGGCCTTTACGGCGGCTATAGTTACACCGAGGACTACGGCTTCCGTTATAATACAAACGTCTATGCGCCGCCGGAGAAATACTCGGGCTTGTATTCTTGGACCGACGCGCCGAGCCTGGCGAACTACAACAACTACGTCGAGAGTACGACTACGCTCCCCATTTGGGTCAGCATCCCCGCGGGTGCCTCGTCGGTAACCGTCCAATACCGAGCGAAGTGGCGTATCGAAGAAAACTACGACGGCGTAGAGCTCGAGATCGCCCGCGTACAGACGCCTACGAATTGGGCGAACCTCCACCCGACGAGCGCCGTTCTGGGCTCGGGCCAGATGGGCCAACCCGATACGAATAGATATTACTACGAGGGTTCGGTCTATAGTTGGAAGTTGGAAGAAGCCGATATAACGGCTTATAAAGGGAGTAGCGTCGCGGTCCGGTTCCACTTCCGCAGCGACTCGTCCAACCTCAGCGGCCGCTACCACGGGATATACATAGACGATTTCCGCATCATCGAGAACGGCACGACCGATCTCTATTCTTACGGTTTCGAAAAGGAGATGCCCCCTGACCCTTGGGATACCGAAGTAATCAATGGCGACCCGCAAATCGATAAATGGGGCTTCTCCGAAGCGTTGCCCGCCGACTGCGACCTCCTGAGTAACGGCGAGTTGTTGGTGGGTGCGGCTTCCTCGTACGTATCGGATGCCTTCGAGCCCGACTGGGAGTCGCAGGTTCCCGGCAACCAGTCGTTGGTCAAATACTCGAACGCCGGTACGCGCTCGTCAGGCCAACCGGAATACCGCGTGGAACAGTATATGTATCCCTATACGGATTACGTTATCGTGGACTGCTACGTCAAGAACGGCAAGCCTGAGATTGTGAATAATATCTACGGCGGCTTGATAATGGACGTGGACATCAGACACGATGAATCCGAACGCGCCGACGACGACCGCGTTACCTACAAGAGCGCGGATGACTACGCGATGTTCTACGACGACGGCCAGCTGGACCAACCGGTCTGCGCCATCGTCTACTTGGGCCCGAACACCCCTTCCAGCTCCGTCAACTTCGTAAATACCGTTAATTGGAGTTCCGATAGCGTGAACTTCGGCCTGATGACCAACGGCCAACACGATTACAACGGCACCGCTTCGGCGCCCAATCGGTGGGCCGTCGTCCTCGCCAAGGGCCCCTACACCCTCAGCCAGAGCGAAGTCTTCCGCTTCTCCTTCGCGATCGTCGGCGGCGATAACGAGACCGACCTCGCCGCAAACGTCAACGACGCCCAACACTACTATTCCCAACTGCCCGATAAGACGCCGGTGAACGTAGTGCCGACCTCGCTCGGCCGAGTCAAGGCCCTCTTCCACTAAGGTCCACTCCTGGCGAAATATGAAAGGGGCCGCGCGCGGCCCCTTTTACTTTTTATTTTACTGGGGGTGTAGGCGGCGGTCGGCGTTGCCCTACGTGCCGATTGACCGCGGCGAGGGCTGGCTCCGCGGCGAGGAGCGATAGAACGTCGCCGAGGCCGAACAGCGGCGTCGCGCCGAGGCGTTCGAATATCCGCCGGAGGAGCTCGTAATCCGCCGGCTCGTCCAAGACGAGGCGGTAGCCGCCGTAATCAGCGTCGCGGCCGGACTTAAGTTCGAATACCTTAAAGTCGCCGGCGTGCTCGTAGAGGTATGGCGTTACGTGTTCCCGCGACGCCGCGTCGCGGCACCGGGCCGCCAGCCACGCGAGGACCTCCGCCGTCATAACCTCTACGTCGTAGCCGCGGGGGAACGCCCGGGCGACGTCGTTATAGGAGAAGTCGTAGCCGCCCGCGGCGTGGGCCGCGAGGACCTCGCCGACGATAGTCGGGTCGGTGAGGGGGCAATCGGCCGTAATGCGGACGTAATGCCGCGCCGGGAAGGCCGCCGCGGTATCGGCGAGCCGGCCCAAGACGTCATCCTCGGCGCCCCGGAATACGTCCGCGCCCCATCCCTTCGCCCGGGCCGCGAGCTCGTCGTCCGCCGCGGACGTCGTCGTCGCGATTACGACGCGACCTACGCCCGCGGCGGCCCGGCACCGTTCCACGACGTGCGCCAGGACCGGCCGGCCCGCAAGCGGCAGCATAACTTTGCCCGGGAGCCGGCTGGACGCCATCCGCGCTTGGATTAATACAACGGCGTTATCCATATTCATAGCGGCGCGGGGGCGTTATCGCCGGTAATGCGTAAGAACTTTGTCGGTAGCCGCGACGACGTCGCGGACATCGCCGTCCGTCATCGCGGCGAAGAGCGGCAACGTCAGCACCTGCGCGAACAGCGCCTCGGCGCGCGGGAAATCGCCCTCGCGATAGCCGAAGGCGTCGCGGTAGAAGGAGAGGTAATGAAGCGGGATGTAGTGGACGTTGACGCCGATGTTTTCGGCCCGCAGGGCCGCGAACACCTTGTCGCGGTCTACCCTCAGCGCGTCCAGGTTCAATTTTACGATGTATAAGTGGCGGCCGTGTTTAACGTCGGTGGGCGTAGCGATGAGGTCCAGGTCGTCACGGCCGCTGAAGGCGTCGTCGTAGGTCGCGGCGATCGCCTGCCGCCGGCCGTCGTCGGCGTCCAACCGTTTTACGTGCGATAGCGCGAGTGCCGCGTTCACGTCGCCCAAACGGAAGTTATAACCCAAGCCGGTTATATCGTAGCGGAAGTCGGCTTGGGGGCCGTGGCGCTCCCCCGCCGAGATGGTAAGGCAATGGTTGCGTAAAAGGCGTGCTTGCCGCGCCGTTTCCGCGTCGTCGGTAGTAAGCGCGCCGCCCTCGCCCGCGGCGATTTGCTTCACCGCGTGGAAGGAATAGCACGCCGCGTGGCCGCGGCCGCCGAGCGGCGCGCCGCCGTAGAGGGCGCCTACGGCGTGGGCGCAATCCTGGACGAGCGCGATGTTGTGCGGCCGGCACAACTCCTCGAGGGCCGCCAGGTCGCACGGGAGGCCGCCCATATGGACCGCGGCGAGGGCTTTCGTTTGGGGCGTAATACGGCGGCTCGCGTCCGCGGCGTCTAGGTTTAGGTCGTCGCCTACGTCGGCTATGACCGGGCGCGCGCCCCACGCGACCGCGGCCGCGGCCGTCGCCGCGAACGTTATCGCCGGGACGATGACCTCGTCGCCCGCGCCCAGCGGGACCGTCCCGTAGGCGAGGTAGAGAGCCGCGGTGCAGCTGGATACCGCGACCGCGTGCGCCGCGCCCGTTGCCCGCGCGAACGCGTCCTCGAACGCGCTGACGGCGGGGCCGGTCGTGAGCCAGCCGGAGCGCAACACGTCCACCGCCGCGGCGACGTCCTCGTCGCGGAGGACCGGCCGGGAATAAGGCAGGAAGTGCGCGCGCACCGGCGCGCCGCCTTCGAGCGCGAGTTTAGTCGGCATCCTCTTTAACCTTTCCGTAGTCTTACAACGGTAACGCCTTCGTTCCCGCCGGCGCCGGGCCCGAACGAGGCGACGGCGCCGTGGCTCCGCAGATAATTCCTAAGTCCCTCCCGGAGGCGGCCGGTCCCGTGGCCGTGGATGACTTCTACGCTCGGCAGGCCGGCTACCACCGCCCGCTCGAGGTAGGCCCCGAGCTCGGTCACCGCCTCCTCTACCGTCGAGCCGATGACGTTCAAAGTAGGCGCGACGTCGCCGGCCGTTTTTATTTTAATTGTGCCCTTCCTCCCGGGCTCTTTGGCCGACGTCAAGTCGCCGAGGTTCACCCACGCGTCGACGCCGCCGAAGCGGACGCGCGCTTGCCGCCGGGCGACGGCGACTTCGACGACCTTGCCCTTCGTCTTCGTGCCGCGTACCGTAACCCAGTCGCCGGCCGCTATTTCGGTTGCGGCGGGCGTCTCGTCCGCGCTCTGGGCGCTAAGCCGTTCCCGCTCGGCCGCCGCGGCCTTCTCCGCGGCGAGAAGGCGCCGCTGTAGCTCTTCCGCGTCGGCTACGTCAGCGCGGGCGCGTATCTCTCTAATTATGACGTTCGCCTGCCGTCGCGCGTCGCGGAGGACCTTGGTCGCCTCGGCGTAGGCCTCCTCCCGGAGGTGCGCGGCCTTGGCCGCGAACGCCTCTCTTTCCTCGTCGAGGGCCGCGAGCTTGGCGGCCCATTCGGCTTGCAATACTTTAAGCTTTTCGGCGA
Source organism: uncultured bacterium (assembly GCA_964547385.1). Taxonomy (GTDB): domain Bacteria; phylum RBG-13-66-14; class B26-G2; order WVWN01; family WVWN01; genus CAZJNB01. Next base: position 1,627 of record CAZJNB010000075.1, on the reverse strand, counting down.
GGGCGTTCGCCTCGGCTTCCTTTTGCTCGAGGCGGCCGAGGATGCCGGCGAGCGATACCTCCTCGGCGCCGAGGGCCCGGGCCGCGTCCTCGATAACGTCCGGCGGGAACGCGAGCCGTTGGAGGATAGCGAACGCTTCGCTCGTCCCCGGGCGGCCGGTTTTGAGGACGTAGGTCGGCGCCAGCGTCGCGCCGTCGAATTCGACCGCGGCGTTGACGAAGCCCTCTTCCTCCCACGCGAACTTTTTCAGCTCGTCGTAGTGGGTGGAACAGGCGACGCGGGCGCCCATAGCTTTAAGGCGCCGGAGGACCGCGGTCGCGATCGCGACGCCGTAGGTGGGCGACGTCCCCACGCCCAGCTCGTCGAGCAGCGTCAGCGTCCGGCCGTCCGCCGCGGCCAGAACGCGGGTTACGTTCGCCATATGGGCGGTAAAGGTGCTCAGGTTCCCCTCGAGCGAGGACTCGTCGCCGATGTCGGCGAATATCGCGGCGAAGGCGCCTACGGTGGTCCCTTCGCCGGCGGGAATCGGGACGCCGGCGAGGGCCATCGCGGCGAGGAGGCCCGCGGTCTTGAGGGCCACCGTCTTGCCGCCGTTGTTCGGCCCGGAGATAACCATCCCCACGTAGCCGTCGCCCAGCGCGAAGTCTATCGGCACCACTCCGCCGGGGCCGCGGGAAGGTATGAGTAGGGGATGGCGGGCGCTTTTTAAGTTGAGCTTGGCCTCGCTCGAAATCTTCGGCGCGATGCAATTATACGCGAGGCCGTAGCCGGCGCGGGCGGCGACGAAGTCCAGTTCCGCGAGAAGCTCGGCGTCGGTGGCTAAGCTGTCGGCCTCGGCGCCGCACCGAGCCGAAAGCGCCCGCAAGATGCGTTCCGCTTCGGCCTGTTCTTCGGCGGCCAAACCCTCGAGCTCGTTGTTCAACTCTACGACCGGCATCGGCTCCACGAAGGCCGTTACGCCCGAGCTGGAGTGGGCGTGGACGATGCCGCGGACGGAGCCCATCGAGTCGGTGCGGACCGGGAGGACGTAGCGGCCGCCCCGTTGGGTAACGATCGGCTCGCGCAAGGCCCGCGTTATCTTGGGCGTTTTGAGGAGACGCTCGAGGGCCGTGTGGATTTCGTCGCGCTTCGCGCCGATATGTTTGCGGAGGCGGGCGAGCTGGGGCGTGGCGTCGTCGCGGACCGAGCCGTCGTCGTCGATCTGCGCCGCTATCGCCGCGGCCAAAGAGGGGAGCGGCGCGAGCGCCGCGGCGTAGGCGCTGAGGCGCGGGAAGTGCCCCTCGTCGCCGAAGGCCCGGCGCGCGCGCGCCGCGGCGAGGAGAAAGTCGCGGAGGCGGATGAGTTCCGCGCCTGTCAAGACGCCTCCCCGTGAGAGCCGTTCGACAAGAGGGCCGATGTCGCACAGGCCGGCGAGGGGGATGTCGTGCCCGCCCGCGGCGTACGCCATCATCTCCGCGGCCTCGGCCAACGTCCGCGGCGCCTCCTCCGGCGCCGGCGTCATCGCCTGCGCCCGCGCGGCGCCGAGCGAAGAGAACGCGTACGTCGCGACGACGTCTCGTATTTTATCGAACTCGAGCGCTTTTAACGACCGCTCGTCCATCGCGGGAGTATATCATAAATGAAAAGC
>CAZJNB010000074.1:0-8718 GCA_964547385.1 uncultured bacterium | reverse complement strand
GGCCGGCGGGGCGCGGGGACAGCCCCCGCCGCCGCCGCGCGTCGTCCGCTAATCGTGTCGAGCCGAAGCCCGCGGCCACCGCGAGCACCGGCGCCAGCGGCAGGCGATAACAGTCCACCACGAAAAACAACAACACCGATACGGCCGTCGCGGCCAGGTAGATTAATAACATCGTGCGCGCCGGCGAGCGTTCGCGGAAGCTCATCGCCAAGCCGAGAAGGCCGAGGGTGAAGACGATGCCGAAGTAGGGGACGCCGAGACGATGGAACGCCGAAAATTCCCGCCGGATGTTGAAGTCGTTGTTCAACGTCACCTCGTAGTTGTTCGTTAAGAGAGAGACCTTCCGGCCGTAGAGCAAGGCCGCGTCGCCGGCGTTCGCCGCCACATAGCGCAGGCCCCGGGCGAGCCACCAGCGCGACGCCGCGGACGCCTCGAGCGGGCGCCCGAGCGCCGCTTCCGCCGCCGCGCGCATCTGCGTATCGTTCATATCCTCGGGCCGGGGAAAAGTCCCGGGCGGCGGCATAAACGCCCCCGTCGCCGCGTCGTTATTGCCGATGAAAAAATTTATCCCCCCCTGCGACGATACTATTACCCAATCGTCGGCGACGACCTTATTGCGGACCGTCGCGACGGCGACCGCCAAAATAACGGGCGCCGCAAAGAGGATGAGGGTGCGCCACGGCGCCTTTCGCCGCGACGCCGGCCACAACGCCAACGCCGGGATGAAGAGCAGGAGGTTCGGCCGGGCGAGGGTGGCCAGGCCGAACGCGGCGCCCGCGCCGAGCGCGGCCGCGGCCCACCGCCGGCCGCCGGCGAGAGCGACCGTGAGCAACCACAACGATAGGGTTACAAAAAATATAGTGAGGGACGCCGGTAGAATCTGGGTGTCGAAAAATGCCGCCGGGAGGTAGAAAGCCCACAAGAGCCCCGCGACCGCGGCGGCGCCCCGGCCGAACAGCCGCCGGCTCAGGGCGTAGACAAACGCCGCGCTGAGCGCGCCCAATACCAGCTGTGTTATTATGGCCGCGTAAAGATGAACGCCGAAGGTCTTATAAACGAGGGCGAGGAAGTAACCGTAGGCCGGGCCGATATAATAGACGCCGGTCGTCTTGACGCCATTTATGATGTTAAGCGCCCACGCGTGGTAGATGGAGGCATCCGGCACGAAGTCCACGCGCGTCATCAGCGGGTCATCGCGGACCGTCCACAAATAGAGGAGCCGGTAGGCGAGCGCCACCAAGAAAATAATCGCCGGCCCGAGACCGCCAATTTTACGTATTAACCGCATAAGATTAGGCGCGCGTTCGGCTGGCCGCGCCAAAATGGCCGCCCATCATAATATTCCCCACCGCCACTGTCAACACGTTGTTAATACCTTGTTAATACCATCTTAAAGTCGCGTGAAGTGTTTCTATTTAATAGCCGCCGTCGGTTGGGAACAACCAACGCCACGAGATAATAACTTTAGCGGCGGCGTTACCGGCGGCCGGCTCCGCGGCTTCCCCTTCGGCGGCCCGTATCGCCGGGCATCTCGCCCCTTGCGCAGGCCCCTACACTTATATTATATTGGGCGCCCTACGAGACGGAGGTTAGGATATGAAGAAATGGCTTATAGCGGTCCGGGCGCCGTTCTTCACCGCGGCACTCGCGCCGGTTTTCGTGGGCGTGGCCGTCGCCTTCTACGAGGGATTCCGCATCCACTGGACGCACGCGGTCCTCACGGCGGTCGCGATGGTCGCCCTCCACGCCGGGACCAACCTCGCGAACGACTACTTCGACCACCGCACGAGAAACGATTGGGTCAACAAGACGCCCACGCCCTTCTCGGGCGGCTCGCGCGTCATCCAAGAGCACGTCATCTCGCCGCGGGCGATGTTAATTTACGCGCTCGGCTGTTTCGCCGTCGGGGCCGCCCTCGGCCTTTACCTCTGGCGCGCGACGCCCGGTAACATCGTCCTCTGGCTCGGCCTCTTCGGCGTCGCCTCCGGCTTCCTCTACACCGCGACGCCGGTGGCGATCGGCTACCGCGGCGTCGGCGAGTTCTTCGTGGGCCTCAACTTCGGGCCGCTGGCGGCCTTGGGAACGTATTACGTGCAGGCGGGCCGCTTCTCCGCGGCGGCGCTCTGGGCCTCGATTCCCGTCGGCCTCCTCATCGCCGCGGTGCTCTACATAAACGAATTCCCGGATTACGACGCCGACAAGCAAGTAAATAAAAAGACGTTGATAGTATTGTTGGGGCCGGCGCGCGCGCGCCTGGGCTTCATCGCCCTCGTCGTTTTAACGTACGTTTTGGTCATCGCGTCCGTCGCCGCGGCGAGACTTCCCGCTTGGGCGCTATTGGGGCTCTTGACGATGCCCCTCGCCGCGAAGGCCATAGCGGTGTTGGCACATCATTATCGCGAGCCCTATAAACTACTGCCCGCCAACGGCCTGACAATACTGGTTCACTTCGCGACGGCGATATTATTAACGGTGGGGCTGGTGCTGGGCCGCGTAGCCTAACGGCTGAGCTAGCCGGCGCGGTTGGTTAGGGCGAGCGCGGGTTCGGCGCCGGCGGCGCGCGGCTCGGCCAGGCCAAGGGTAAAGTAGAACGAGGCCAACGCGAAGAGCGCCGCCAAGCCGAAAAGCCAGTCGTAGTTCGTATATTTAAGAATTACACCGCCGGAGATCGCGGCCAGCATCGCGACGCCGTTCACGGTATTGTTGAAGCCGACGTAGACGGGCCTAAGCTCGCTCGGGGCGATATCGATAACGTAGTTTATGTTGCCGAACTCCGTGCCGGACCAGCCGAAGCCCATAATGAAGAAGAGTGCGCCGAAGAGATAGACGCCGCCCAGCTCGGCGCGCCCGGACAGGAAGTAAAGGAGCGGCGGCAACGCCGATATAAGGGCCCCGCCGCGCACGAGCAGGCGGTTGCCGCGCCGGCTCGAGAGGTAGCCCCAGAGAAGGTTGGAGGTAACGGTTCCGGCCATCAACGCCGCGAGGAAGGCGCCGGCCGCGGCGGCGTCGAGCTCGAGCCGGGAGAGCGCCAGGCCGATGTAGAACGGCGCCGCGAGCCGGCTCAGGCAGAGGAAGACACGCGAGATGACGAAACGACGGTAGTTTCGGTCGGCGGGGAGGAGCGCGAAGGCGAGTCTAACGGTCTGGCCGAAAGAGCGGCGCTCCGCCAACGCGTCGCCCGGGGGCTCCCGGCTGAGCGACATAAACAGGAGAGCGCCGGCGGTGAACGCCGCGGCGACGGCGAAGAGAACGCCGTAGGACCGCGGGAACGGCAACGCGCGCAGGACCGGCCCGATGAGCACGAGGGCCGCCGCGGTCGCGAGGACGCCGCCGCCGAAGCGCCGGACGGTGAAGAGGACGCCCCGCGCCGGCGCGCTGATAACCTTGCCGACGATATCCATAAACGCCGGGCCGGCGAGGCCGGCGGTTAGGTTGAGGGCCGCGTAGAAGACGAGAAACGCCGCCAGGAGGCCGGCGCCCGGCGCCAATATGAACGGCAGGGCCGCAACCGCGGCGATGAGCATCACCCGCGCCGCCGCCGTCGCCCGGTAGAAGGGGAGCTTGCGCCGGCGGTGGAGGATGCGCGACGCGGCCCAGAGCTGGGGCAGCGGCCAACAGACCGCGTCGACGTTGGCGGCCACCGCCACCCAGATGGGGTTGGCGGTGAGCGCGCCCACGAAGACCGGGATAACCGTCGCCGGGTTGAAGACGGCGAAGTATATATGGAAGAGGACGCCGTTGACGGCGGCGCAGAAGAAGTTCCAGCGGGAAGGTCGTATCTTCGCGGCGAACATTATCGTATAATCTAACCGACGGCGCCGCGGTTGTCAAGGACGGCGCGGCTTAGGCGGACCGCCCTATGCTCGAGATAAAATACATCGAAGAGAACCCGGACGCGGTCCGCGAGATGTTGGCGGCCCGGGGCGTCGAGTTCGATTTGGAACGCGTCCTGGAGCTCGCCGCGCGACGCCGGGCCGCGATCGCCGAGGTCGAGGCCAAGCGCGCCGAACACAACCGCGCGAACGAGGCCATCGCCGCGGCGAAGCGCGAGGGGCGCGACGCCGCCGAGGCCGTCGCCGCCGCCCGCGGGCTCGGCGCCGAGGTCAAAGAGCTGAGCGCGCGGCGCGCGGCCGTAGAAGAAGAGCTGGCGGACGCGCTCCTCTACCTCCCCAACGTCCCGCACGCGTCGGTCCCCGTCGGCGCGGACGAGAGCGCGAACGAGGTCCGGCGCGTCGTCGGCGAGCCGCGCGCGTTCGACTTCGCGCCGCGGCCCCACTGGGAAGTCGGCGAAATGCTCGGCATTATAGACCAGCCGCGAGCGGTGAAGGTGGCGGGCGCGCGCTTCACGATGACGGCGGGCGCGGGCGCCCGGCTCGAGCGCGCCCTGATGAACCTTATGCTCGAGGAGGCGCGCGGCCGCGGCTACCAGGAAGTGCTCGTCCCCTTTATGGTCCTGGGCGCGGCGATGGTCGGGACCGGCCAGCTCCCCAAATTCGCCTACGATATGTATAAGCTCGACGGCGAGGACCTATGGCTCATCCCCACCGCGGAGGTCCCGCTCACCAACCTCCACCGCGACGAGGTCCTGGCCGCCGACGAGCTGCCGAAGAAATACGCCGCGTTCACCCCCTGCTTCCGGCGGGAGGCGGGGGCGCCGGGCCGCGACACCCGCGGTATGGTCCGCGTCCACCAGTTCCTCAAGGTCGAGCTCGTCAAGCTCGTCCGCCCCGAGACCTCCTACGACGAGCTCGAGAGCCTCGTCGCCGACGCGGCGCATATCCTCGAGCTGTTGGAGCTCCCCTACCGCGAGGTCGTCCTGAGCAGCGGCGACCTCGGCTTCGGCGCCGCCAAATGTATCGACCTCGAAGTGTGGCTTCCCGCCGAGGGAAAATACCGGGAGATATCCTCCTGTTCGAATTACGAAGCCTTCCAGGCGCGGCGGATGAACACGCGCTTCCGGCGAACCCAAAGGGCCAAGCCTGAATTCGTCCACACCCTCAACGGCTCCGCCCTCGCCATCGGCCGCACCCTCGTCGCCATCCTCGAGAACTATCAGAACGCGGACGCGACCGTAACGGTCCCGGCGGCCCTCCGGCCCTACATCGACGGCCTGGAGAAAATAGAATGACGACAGCTACGCGGCAGGAGGGTGTTACGGGCGAGGATAGGATTAAGAAGTTGAGGGAAACGGTAACGGACCTCGTCCGGAGGTGGAAGGTTCGTAGGGGCGCATAGCTATGCGCCCCTACAAGAATTTGACGGCTGAGGGGATAAGGGTGGTGGAGGGGACGTAGGCGCCGTTTTACTCAAAGTTACTAACGAAAAGGTTAATTAATATATCATGTAAGGGATTCCAGAATGGCCGGAGAACGGATAAATAGGACGTTAGAAATGTCGGTTGATATCCTCGATTTATTATGCGAGGAGGGGTACAATAACCTTGAAAAAGCTGTTCTAAAGACTAAAACTTTAGCGGATATTTTAAGTGATGAAACGGTGCAAGTATGGTTGACTTTAGAATTAAATGGGCTAAGTGCAATGGAAAGGTATAAAAGCCCAAAACCCGAAGAGAAAGAAAAAATCCGGGGCATACATTTATGGATGCGAATACATCGTATCCAGGATTCCGAAGCGAAAGGCGAAATACACGACAAAATAGTAGATAAAATAATCGGAGGTAGGGACCCTACCGAACTAAGGCAAAAGGAATTCGAGTTGCCTTATTCTCAGATACAAGGCGAAAGTATTGTTGGATTAATAAACGAGGTGCAAAGCCCGCCTGAAAAACCTGAGAAGGTTACGAATAACCTCGACGTTACTATATTTAAAAGAGCCTTAATTAGCCACGAAGATGCGAAGTTAATATGTAATGAATTAAAATCACGATTGCAGGATTATGTAGGTTCGGTTTATAAAAAGATGGTCGAAGAAAAAGACCGGCTAAATAACGAAGTCGCCTTACTAAAAGCAGAAAACGTAACCCTGAAAAAAAAGACCTTAAGATATAAAATAATAAAAATCCGGGATTGGGTAATACGCTATAAAAAAAGGTTTTCGTTGATTGTGGTATTCACAATATTAGCGGGCATCATCACCATTTTAATGTTCTTCGGTGTCGATTATTATCGTGTTATAAATTGGGTTCGCGAAGCTTTTAATTGACCGATGAGGAGATAAAAATCGTCGAGGGGAAGTAGGGGACGGTCTTCAGACCGGCCCACCTTGCGGTGTAAAAATATGTCCGGCGTGGCGGCACGGTCTAAAGACCGCGCCCTACGATAGGCAAAGTCGGACGCGGATAAGAAGATGTACGAGAAGGCCATCGCCGCCACCGACCGGAAAATAGATAATCTCGTCTACGAGCTCTACCGTTTGCCGGCGGAAGAGATAATAATCGTGGAGGGGGCAACGTAATGGTAGAAACAATGGTTAAGCAGTTTAGGTTAGACGAAGAGGTATTAACTTCGGTACGGTTAATAAAAAAGGGGTTATGTGAGTTAAGCCGAATTAGTTACGCGAACAATTTTTACCACGTGCCCATATTGTTGCTTTCTACGGGTTTCGAAAGGTTAATAAAGATATTGATTATTATCGCCAGGTCCGATGACAACTTAGATTTCTTAGACGAAAATGAAAAAGAAAATTTAATACAAAAATATTTTAAAAGGAGAAACGGGCATAATATAAAACGTTTGTTAAATAAGTTATTGTCAATATTAGAGGACCGGGAATATAGGAATAAATTCCCGGCCGCGGAAACAGATATAGAATATTTAACTACGGATCGGTTTTTCTTAGAAGTTATACAGTTGCTTTCCGATTTCGGGCTTAGCGGTAGATATTATAATTTAAACATTGTGTTAAACCTCACCGTCGTCGACGAAAGTCCCGAAGACGTTTGGAATAAGTTGGAAAACGCAATAGTATCGCAGAACGCCCGGCTAAAAAGCCAATGGGCCGAAAAAGAATACGATGAGTTTTATAAAGGGATAAATAATGAACTTAACGTGGTGTTAGAAAGATTTGCTAGGGCGTTAGCGAGGTTGTTTACGAGGGGTGACCTTGGCGAACTTGGTAAACGCGTTAGCGGGCACGTACACGAATTCCTTTTTTTAAACGATAACGATTTAGGTAAAACTGATTGGTGTCAAAAACTACCATAGTCCTCGCCGCCACCGACCGCAAGATAGATACTCTGGTCTACGAGCTGTACGGCCTGACGGCAGAGGAGATAAAAATCGTGGAGGCGTCGTAGGAGCGCAAGGCCTTGCGTCCCCACAAACGACGGCGCTACACGCCACCCCCCAAAACGATACGGAGGGTAATATGTCCGGCCACTCCAAATGGAGCACGATAAAGAGGAAGAAGGCGAAGGAGGACCAGAAGCGCGGGAAGGTCTTCTCCCGGCTGGCGCGCGAAATTATCGTCGCGGCGCGCCAGGCCGGCGGCGACGCCGACATCAATCCCCGGCTTCGCCTCGCGGTCCAGGCCGCCAAGGTCGCCAATATGCCCGCGGATAATATCGCCCGGGCGATTAAAAAGGGGACGGGCGAGGTCGAGGGCGCGCACTACGAGGAGGCCACCTACGAGGCCTATGGCCCGGGCGGCGTCGCGATCTGCGTGGAGGTGATGACGGACAACAAGAACCGCACGACGCCGGAGATACGCCACCTCCTCGAGCGCTACGGCGGCTCGATGGCCGAGATGGGCTCGGTAATGTGGATGTTCGAGCGCAAGGGGATGGTTATCGTCGGCCAAGACGCCGCGAGCGAGGAGAAGATATTGGAAGCGGTGTTGGACGCCGGCGCCGAAGACGTGCGCCCCGGCGACGACGCCGTCGAGGTCTATTGCCCGCCCGAGCGGCTCGCCGACATAAGCGCGGCGCTCGCCGGCGCCGGCATCGAGGCCGAAGTCGCCGAGGTCTCCCTCGTCCCCAAGAGCAGCGTCCCGCTGGAGGGCAAGGCCGCGGCGAGGCTCCTCAAACTGCTCGAGTCCCTCGAGGACCACGACGACGTCCAAAAGGTCTTCGCCAACTTCGACATCCCCGCCGAGGTAATCGAGGAGTTGGCCGCGGCCTGAGGCGATGCGGACGGCCCGCCGAGGTTACGCCGCCGAGGCGGCCCGGCCGACTCGTCGGCGCCCCGCCTGCGCCGCCGCCGTCGCCTTCGCCGGCGGCCTTATTGCCGCCCATTATTTCGCGCTCCCCGTATGGCCTTTGGTGGCCGCGGCGGCCTTCCTCGCCGCGGCGGCCGCGGCGCTAAACGCAACGCGCATCGCGACGTGGCTGGCGCTCGCCGCGGTAGCCGCGGGCGCCGCCGGGTGGTATACGGCCCGCGCCGGCTACCTCGGCTCGAGCGACATCCTCTTCTCGCTCGACCGCCACTTCCTCCCTCGCGACGCGGTCGTCGTGGGCGTCGTCGCCGACGACCCTCTCCAGCGGCCCTACGGGACGACTTTCACGCTGGGGCTCGAGAGCATAACCGCCGCGGGCCGGACGCGGGCCGCAGGCGGCCGGGCGAGTGTCTCCATCTATGAGAACGTCGCCCTCCGCTACGGCGACCGGCTCGCGGTCCGCGGCGCCGTCGTCGCGCCGAAGCCGGCGCGTAACCCGAACGGCTTCGACTACCGCTCGTATTTGCGACGGCGCGGCATCACCGCCCTCATCCGCGTGCGCCGCGGCCGCGACGTCGCCCTCCTCGGCCGCGGCCGGGGCAACGC
>CAZJNB010000073.1:0-8722 GCA_964547385.1 uncultured bacterium | reverse complement strand
TCTCCCCGAATGTTGGCGGGATACTCTTGCGCCAGGCTCGCGAGCGCCTCCGCGGGCGTCCCGACGCCCCGCGCCACCAGCTCCGCGTGGAGGTTCTCGTATATCTTCATCCCCAGCAGGCTCGCGACCTCCGGGCTCAACACCTCGCACAACCTCTCGATCGTCTCGAGGAACGGCCGCCCGGGATACCACTTGTCGAATTTAGGCTCGGCGAAGTAGTCGCGGTAATTCTCGCCCATAAAATCGCCGATATTGGGAAAAACCTTCAAGACCGCGACTAAGTTTTGCCCCCGAATTTCGAGCGCCGGCGTCCCCTCCGAATCGTCTTTCCGACTTCGCGTCATAGAACGGCGCCGTCCGTAATTAACCGGCGGCGGCGGTTTAATACCACGTCGCCCGGTATCTGTTGCGCCCGGCGCCGCAAGCGTCCGCGACGACCTCCACCCGCACGCCCGAGGCGCCGACGGTTTCCAGGAGGCCGCGAATAACGCCCGCGCCGAACGCCGCGTCTCTCGTTACCGTATCCTCCGCCAACACCGCGGTCCCCTCGCCCACTTCCTCGACGTACCACCCGCCGATACGTTCGCCGCGGGCGCACTCCCGGTAGCCGTCCGGGAGATAACGTAAAACGGCCTCCGGCGTCACCGCGTCGGGGATGAATTGCTCCTTTATCATCGTCGCGACGGTGGCGCCCATCTCCTCGAACGTCTCGCGTTTCAAGTATCCCTGCAACACCGCCCACGCCCGCAGCGGCTTCTCGCCCGGATACCACGCCAACGCGTCGACGTCGTGGTAAATACTCGCCACTTCCTCGCCCGCGATGGCGTCCAAGTTACGGAACATACGCTTGAGCGCGAGCAGGTTTATTCCTCTCATCTCCATAAATACGTCCCCCGCGCCGGCCCGGGCCCTCGTCCCCCCCTTACTTCTTGAACTCCGGCTCGAGCTGGCGCGCGAGTAACTGGGGAATATCGTGTAGCAACTCGCCTTTATCGTAGGTGGAAAATTCGTAGGCGGCGACCATCTCGAGGGCGCCGAAGTTACACGCCTCGACGCACAGGCCGCAATAGATACAGAGGCCCAGGTCTACGGCGTAGCGGTCCACGAGAAAACCCTTGACGCCCTCCTCCTTATGGCGCTCGAGGGTGATGCAGGCCGCCGGGCAGACGCGGATGCACTGGCCGCAGGCGGTGCACTTGTGGCCGCCGTCGTCGCCGGCGACCATCGCGAGCCGCCCCCGAAAGCGCGGCCACTGCTCGAAGCGCTCCCGCGGATACTGGACCGTTATCGCCCGCTTGAACAGGTGTTTGCCGGTCGTTATCAGGCCGACGACGAGCCACCAAACGCCCGCGACCACCCGTCCGATAAACCTAAAAACCGCCATCAGCTAAGCGCCTACCGTTCCTACTTGCGTTTTATAAAATACAACACGAGAATCAACGCCGCGAGTGGCACCGTTACCGTCACGCAGTTCACGACGGCCATACTCAGAAAACCGCCGAACATCCCGGGGTAATAACCCATCATCTAAGCCACTCCTTAATTTATACCAATACCAGTATCAAGCCGGTAACGACGAGGTTCAGAAACGCGAGCGGCAACAGGAACTTCCAGGCAAACGCCATCAGCTGGTCGACGCGGAGACGCGGATAGGTCCAGCGGAAGAGCATCATCAAAATAACCACGCCGAACGATTTAATTAAAAACCACGCCTCGCCCGGCAACCACGGGCCCTGCCACCCGCCCAGGAAGAGCGTCGCCGCGATCGCCGCGACCAAAAACATATTCGCGAACTCCGCGAGGAAAAACATCGCGAACTTCATACCGGAGTATTCGACGTTGAAGCCGGCGACGAGCTCCTGTTCCGCCTCCGGGATGTCGAAGGGCGTCCGGTTCACCTCCGCGGTCGCCGCGACGACGTAGATGAGAAAGCCCAGCGGCTGATAGACGATGAACCACAAGGACTTCTGCGCCGCGACGATACCACCCATCCGCAACGTCCCGGCGAGCATAATAACGCCCAACGCCGAGAGGACCAGCGGCACCTCGTAGCTCACGAGCTGGGCCGCGCCGCGGAAGCCGCCCAAAAGCGAATACTTGGAGTTCGAGGCCCACCCGCCCGAGAGGATCGCGATGACGTTTATCGTCGTGATCGCGAAGAGGAAGAGGATGCCGATGTTTAGGTCCCGGACGATCGCGCCCGAGCCGAACGGGATGACGACGAACGCGACGACGGTGGGCATAAACGCCAGGAACGGCGCGACGTTGAAGACCGGCCGGTCCGCGTCCCGCGGCGTCGTGTCCTCCTTCTGCAACAGTTTCATCGCGTCCATCATCGTCTGGACGGCGCCGTGCCAGCCGACGCGCATCGGCCCGAAACGCTGTTGGATGTGTCCCGAGACCTTGCGCTCCAGCCAGATGAGGAAGAGGACCAGCACCGCGATGAAGCCGGCGATGAGGACGCCGCTCACTACCATCTGCGCCGCCGGCACGAACCACCACGGCAGGCCGTATTGCGCCACGACGCCCGCCCACCAGTCGCCGAGCCGGGATAGTATCGGGTGTATTATCATAGCGCCAAGTTAGCGGTCCACGTCCGGCAATATGATGTCGAGCGAGCCGAAGATCGGCACAATATCGGCGAGGTAGACGCCGCGAATCATCTCCCGCATCATCGAGAGGTTGTTGAACGAGGGCGTCCGGAGCTTGTAGCGATAGGGCTTGCCGCCGCCGTCCGAGACGAGGTAGAGGCCGTAGTCGCCGCGGGGCGATTCGACGCGGACGTAGACCTCGCCTACCGGCAGTTTCGGGAACTTCGAGACCTTCTCCTTCTGAACGGGCCCCTCCGGCAGGCCCTCCAGGCACTTCTTGATGAGCGCGTGCGACGTCCGCATCTCCTTCACCCGCGCGAGGTAGCGGTCGTAGCAGTCGCCGCGCGAGAGCACCACCGGCTTATATCCCAAGTCGGCGTAGGCCTCGTAAGGAGCGTTCCGGCGGAGGTCGAAGTTCACGCCGGAGGCACGGAGGTTGGGCCCGCTCCAGCCGTAGTTCTTGGCCCGCGCCGCGTCCACGACGCCGATACCTTTCGTCCGCACGAGGAAGATCTCGTTGGCGTTTAGAATACGCTCGTAGTCCGTTACCCGGGCCGGGAAGTCTTTCAGGAACTTCTCGACGCGGGGAAAGAAGCTCTCGGGCAGGTCCGCGGCGACGCCGCCGAAGCGACAGTAGTTGAACGTCATCCGCTGGCCCGTCGTCATCTCCAGCAGGTCCATAATAAGCTCGCGCTCGCGGAAGCCGTAGAGGAAGGGCGTAACGGCGCCGAGGTCCAGCGCGAAGACGCCGAAGTAGATGAGGTGCGAGGCGATACGGTTGAGTTCCATAAACATCGTGCGGAGGTATTTCGCCCGCGGCGGGACCTCTATTTCCAACAACTCCTCGACGGCCTCGCAGTGGGCCACGGCGCAGAAGAGGGCGCTCAGGTAGTCGATGCGGTCCGCCATCGGCAGGAACTGGATATAGAGGCGGTTCTCCGCCATCTTCTCCATCGAGCGGTGGAGGAAGCCGATATGCGGCTTGCTGTCCACGACGCGCTCGCCGTCCATCGTCAGGACCATACGGAAGACGCCATGGGTCGAGGGGTGCTGGGGGCCCATGTTGACTTCGAACTCTTCGGTCCGTAATGCGGTCTCGGTAGGCATAACTACTTCCCCGGCATCTTATCCGGGAACGGGACGTAATCCTTGTTCACGAAGTCTTTCAACAACGGGTGGCCCTCGAAGCCCTCCGGCGTGAGGATGCGCGTCAGCTGAGGGTGGCCGTCGAAGGTTACGCCGAAGAGGTCGAAGACTTCGCGCTCGAGCCAATTGGCCGCGGCGTAGATAGCCGTTACACTCGGCACGTGCCCCTCCCGCCGCGGGACGTCCGCCTTCACCATCAGCTCGTGCTCGTACCTATATGAGAAGTAATGATATACGAGCGTTATCTTCTCTTCCTCCGGGTAGTCCACCGCGGTGATATACATCAGGAAGTCGAACGCGAGGGCGTCGTCGTCGCGGAGGAAGCGCGCGACGTCCGCTAAGGCGGCGGCGTCAAGCCGGACGAACGGGACCTTGTTGCCCGCGTTCGCCTCGACTACGGCGTCGCCGAATTCCCCCTTGACCTTCGCGGCTATTTGTTCGAAGTCCGCCATAGCGTTTATTTCTCGGCGTCCAGTATCCAGCGGCCTTCGTTGCGTCCGGCGGGCGCGTCGTCGTCTTCGAAGTTGCCGAAGGCCTGGGCAAGGGTCTCGCGTTTTATCTTCTCCTGGAGCTTCAGACAGCCGTGCATCAGCGCCTCGGGCCGCGGCGGGCACCCCGGGACGTAGACGTCCACCGGCAGGATCTTATCGATGCCCTTGAGGACGCTGTAGGCGTCGTAGAAGAAGCCGCCGCCCGAGATAGCGCAGGAGCCCATCGCAATTACGTAACGCGGCTCCGCGAGCTGTTCCCACAGCCGCCGGATGCGCGGCGCCATCTTAAGCGTTATCGTGCCGGAGATGAACATCAAATCGGACTGGCGCGGCGTCGCCCGGAAGATCATACCGAAGCGGTCGAAGTCGTAGCGCGAGGCGCCCGCGGCCATCATCTCGATGGCACAGCAGGCGAGGCCGAATATCATATACCAGATGCTGGAGGCGCGCGAGTAGTTGAGGAGCTTCTCGAGGTTCGTGGTGATGATACCGCCGCCGGGGAGTTTTTCCCAATAGACCGGGAGCTTCGCGATTACGCCCACCGGAGCGCCCCCTTCCGCCACGCGTACGCGAGCCCGACGAGGAGGATGCCGATGAAGACCATCATCTCGACGAACGCGTAGAGCCCCAGCCTCTTGGCCGCGACGGCCCACGGGAATAGAAACGCCGCCTCGACGTCGAAGACCACGAACGCCAAGGCGACGAGGTAGAAGCGGACGTTGTATTGCACCCACGCGGTCCCGATGGTGCGCTCGCCGCACTCGTAGATGTCACCCTTGACGCGCGCCGGCCGTTGCGGCCGGAGGAACCACGCGCCCATAAGCGCGCCGCCCACGAAGAGCAGGCCGAAGACGATAAAGAAAGCTACGAACGCGTAATTAGTAAGCACCGAGGCCTCCCGTAATTAACGGCTTTCTAATTAACACGGCTCACCGCCGAAGTCAAGTATTTTGTGATATTGAGCACAGATTGACAGGAAGGGCCCGGGGTGATACTATCGCGCCGCATCGTGCGACTACGCCGGTATATAAAAAAGGTGGCCGGCCGGTCCCCGGGCGAACTCGCGCGGGAGGCGGCCAAGCGCGCGCGGACCGCGTTCAAGCTGGAACGGCGCTTCGGCCGCGGCCGGGCCTTCGCGCCCTACGCCCTGAGCTTCTGGCCTACGCGCCGGTGCAATATGCGTTGCGAGATGTGTTGGCTCGCCCAGGCGACGCGCGACGAGGGGGAGGGTTACCTCCGCGCCGGCGAGGAGCTTACCCTCGCCGAACTCCAGGCGGTCGTGGACGACTGCGCCCGCTGGCGGCCACGCGTCGGCATTACCGGCGGCGAGCCGTTCCTGCGGCGGGACGTCCTCGACTTCATCGCCCATATTAAAAAGCGGGGCCTACGCGCCGGCGTCAACACCAACGGCGCGTTCCTCGCGGGCGACGCGGCGCGCTTAGTCGAAGTCGAGCTGGACAGCATTATGGTGTCGGTGGACGGCCCGCCCGAGATACACGACCGTATCCGCGGCTCGAGCGGCGCCTTCGCCCGCGCGCGGGAAGGCATCGAAGCCGTCATCCGAGAGCGCCGGCGCCGCGGCGCCGCCAAGCCCTATATTAAAGTAACTTGCACGGTGAGCGATGCCAACGTCGCCGCCCTCGCGGAGATACCGGCGCTCTTCGCCGACCTCCCCCTCGATGAGTTCACGTTCCAACACCTGTGGTTCACCGACCAAGTTACCGCCGACATCCAGCGGCAACTCTTTCGCGAGCTCTTCGGCGAAGACACGAGCTATCTCCAAGGGTTCGTCGTCGAGAAGCAACCGCCCTTAGCCGTAGACGTATTGCGCGAGCAGACGCGGGAAATCACGGCTCGGGATTGGCCTTTCGACGTCAACTTCTACCCCACCCTCGGCGACGACGAGGTCGCGCTCTTCTACGAAAGCCGCCAATATAACTTCCGCCCCGCCTGCTTCTCTCGCTGGCTCCGGCTCGACATCATGCCTTGGGGCGGCGTAACGCCCTGCCTGGGGCTGGAGGTGGGCAACGTCCGCGAGCGGCCTCTCCGCGAAATATGGAACGGCCCGCGTATGCGTCGTTTCCGCGCCGAGCTCGCAAGCCGCGGGCTCTTCCCGGGATGTAGCCGGTGCTGTGGCCTTTTCAGCGACTGAACGCCCCACGACGCCCTTGACGATACTCCCCCAGGCATGTTAAAATCCGCTAAACTTTCCCGTACGAAAAAAAATGGCTAACGAAACGACGATCGCGGCCCCGGCGCCGCGAATATCTGTTATTATCCCGGTCCGCGACGGCGACGCCGAGCTGGAACGGTGTCTGGCGGCCCTCGCCGCATCGGCGTTCGAGGATTACGAAGTCATCGTTGTTGACGACGGTTCGAACGACAATTCAGCGGCGGTGGCCGCCGCCGCGGGCGCTCACGTCATAAAACACACGCCGCCGGCGGGCGCCGCCGCGGCCCGCAACCGGGGCGCCGCCGCCGCCCGCGGCAATATCCTGTTCTTCATCGACGCCGACGTCGAAGTCGAGCCGGACGCTCTCGCGAAAGTCGCCGCCGCCCTTAGCGACGGCAGTTACGCCGCGGTCATAGGTTCGTACGGGCCCTATACGCCCGCTCGGGGTTACTTCAGCAAATTCAAAAATATCCACCATCATTATATCCACCAAATATCTAACGAGACCGCGACTACTTTCTGGACCGGCTGCGGCGCCGTTACCCGAAACGCGTTTGCGGCCGTGCACGGCTTCGACGACGACGCCTACGCCGGCGCGACGATCGAAGACATAGAATTCGGTTACCGCCTAAACACCGCGGGCTTTAAAATCCATCTGGCCAACGATATCCAAGTCAACCACCTCAAGCGCTACAACTTGTGGTCGCTGATGCGGTCGGACATCTTCCACCGCGCGGTCCCGTGGACGAGATTAATGTTACTCCACCGCCGCTTCCGTTCCGACCTAAACACCACGCCCCGAAACGCGCTTTCCGTATTGTTCGCCACGGCCGTTGTAGCGAGCTTTCTGGCGGCGCCCTTCCGGCCGGCCGCCCTCGCCGTCGCCATAGCGTTTCTCGCCCTCTTCACCCTTAACACTTTACCCTTCAACCGCTACGTGAAAAAGTATTACCGTTGGCCTTTCACCATCGTCACGGTCCTGATGTCGGTGTGGTATTTTTTCTACGCGGGCGTCGGCCTCGCGTTAGGCCTTACGGCCGCAGTTTACGAACGCCTGGCGGGCCGGCGCCGTCCCGAATAACGACGGATAAAATGGGTATAGGCAAATATTTATCCGCGGCACGCGGCGGCGTGAAGACGCCGCCGTACATCCTCTTCTTCGTTACGGCCCGCTGTGACGGCCGGTGTCGCCATTGCTTCTATTGGCGCTCGACGAACCAGGTCCCCAACGAGTTGACGTTCGCCGAAATCGAACGCGTCTCGGCCCACACCGGCGACATCCTACAGCTCACCCTCACCGGCGGCGACCCCGCTCGCCGCGACGACCTTCCCGAAATCGCGCAAACCTTTGCGGAACGGAACCACGCCGACCATATAACCGTCGCCACCAACGGTTTCCATGCCGAAACGATATTGAAACACGTACGGAAAATGGTAGATACCCTACCAAATAAAACGAATTTAACGATCGACTTATCGCTCGACGGCCTCGGCGAAGACCACGACTTCATTCGGAATTGCCCCGGTATATTCGACCGCCTAATCGCGACCGTCACCGGTCTAAAAATAATTAAAGCGGAATACGGCAAACCAAATATATGTTTAAACACTACGGTATCCTATTACAATCAAAATAAGTTAAGACCTATATACGATTACGCCTTAAACGAACTTCAACCCGATATTATCAACGCCCTCTATATACGGGGCGAACCGCGCGAGCCGCAGGCTAAAGATATCAACGTTGAACGATACCGTGAAATTTGCGGCTGGATCCGTGAAGATACGGCCCGCGGCCGCATCCCCGGCTACAACTTTTTCACCGATACGCTACACGCCAAGGACTTTATACTCCGCGATATAATAATGGATACCGTCCGGACAAACCATTTCCAATACCCCTGCTCCGCCGCCCGCCTGACCGGCGTCATCTACCCCGCGGGGGACGTCGCCGGGTGCGAAATACTCCCCCACGTTCTCGGGAACCTCCGTACCGAGGGTTACGACCTCGCTCGTATCTGGGCCTCGCCCCGGGCCGAAGCGATGCGCCGCAAGATCGCCTACGATAAATGCTTCTGTATCCACCAGTGCTTCCTCTCCAATAATATCCTCTTCAACCCCAGGCTCTTGCCCAAACTCGCGGCCGAGACCGCGCGCCTGAAAGCCGCCCGCCTCCAACGTAGCCTTCGCCAAACGGCCGAACGCCTATGACCACCCGTAGCCGTCCCCTTGCCGCCAGGTTCGCTCGCCGGCTCGAGCCGCTCGCGCCGTACGGCTTCGCCCTCCTCAAGGTTACTGTGGGCGCGGCCTTCGCCGCCGAC
>CAZJNB010000072.1:0-8874 GCA_964547385.1 uncultured bacterium | reverse complement strand
GGCCCGGGCCAACAGTAGTTCACGTTGAGCCACGCGTAGACGGCGACGTCGAAGAGGCCCGCGAGGGAGATGACCTCCGCGAGGGGGTCGAAGTCGTCCGGCTGGCCCTCGAGCTTGCGGGAGCGCGGCTCCGTCGCCGACGCGTAGTAGGCGTCGCCGGCGCGCCGGACCTGGACGAACAACGCGTCGAAGTCGAAGGCCGCGGCCGTCGCGACGAGACGTTCGACCTCGCCCGGGTTGTAGAGGGCCTCGGTCGTAACCCACATCGCCCGGAGCTGGCGGCGCGGCGGCGTAGCGCCGTCCTCGGCGAGGGCCGGCGCCCAGGCCGCCAAGGCCGCGGCGACGATTAACGCTTTACGCGGCGGCATATGTATATTATGTATTATGTATGAGGCGCGGACGCAAGGGAAAAATTACCCGGCTTAATATTTCAGGGGCTTATTAATGGCCGAAGATACGCGACGGTGCCAATACGAAGTTGTGCGCGGAAAGATTTGCCCGCATCCCTATTTCGCTACCGCGAAACGCCCGGGAGACCGCGAGGAGAGGGATTATTGTATCTTCCACGCGCCGCTCGCGGCGAAGACGGACCGCCTCGGCCTCTTCTGGTTCAAGTTCTGGCGGCTCTTCGCGAACGCCAAAAAGGCCGCGGCGAACGCCCAAACGGACGAAAAGAAGAGCGAAGTAGTGCTCGACTGCGAGGGTTTTATCTTCCCCGACACCGGCTCGAGGTTCGCGGGGCGGGTGTTCCCTTTTTATGTAGAATTCCGCTGGGCGACGTTCTCGGACGAAGCGAACTTCCGGCGCGCCACTTTCGAAGGCCGGGCGACTTTCCTATTGGCTACGTACGAAGGTGACGCGAACTTCGAGGGGGCCAATTTCGAAGGCGCGGTGGCCTTCGACCAGGCCACGTTCGCGGGCGAGGCGGCCTTCGGGTGGGCCACGTTCTCGGGGGAAGCGGACTTCTGCCTTGCGAAGTTTTTTGCCGATATATATTTCAACGGGGCCGAGTTCTCGGGCGCGGTCGATTTCCGGCAAGCCACGTTTTTGGCTGGGGCTCATTTCGGTGGGCCAAAGTTCTCGGCCGCGGTCGACTTTCGGTGGGCTTTGTTGACCCAGGCCGATTTGCGCGGCGTAGATTTAAGGGGCTTCGACTTCGGCGGCGCGAAGATCGGCGAATTCGCCCAGCGGATAGAAGGCGGCGTGGGTGACGACTGCGCCCTAAGCGGCAACGGTCGCCTTGTGCCCATAGGGTCCGCTAACTTCGCTAACGTCGAATATAACGCGCATACCGATTATCTTTGGCTTAACATATATCGCGCCTGTTTCGCGGTAAAATGGCTCGTAAAACGCGCGGTTAAAGTGTTTTATAAGAAGGCCGGGTTGCCGCAGTATCTCCCGTATTGGTTCCGGCGGACGAACTTCCTCGGCGTAGATACGTCCGCGGTAGATTGGTCGCGGAACCCGGCGCTCGGCCGCGACATCCGCTACCAGCAGTTTTTGGCCCAGTTTTACCAGAAAAAGCCGCTCTGGCTCTACCGGCCGTTCTACTTTCTGTGGTGGCTCACGTCGCGGTGGGGCGAGAGCATCTGGCGGTGGCTCGGGTGGTCCGTCGCCCTCGTCTTCCTCTTCGCGGCGATATATACGTTCGGCTCCGAAAGGGACGGGGGGCCGTTAATTATCGAGCGCCCTATCGTAACCGGCGAGTACGCGGCCGGCGGCGATAAGTTGGTGTTCGGTAATAAAGTAGTCGCTAAGCCCGACTTTTATACATCTCTTTACTTCTCGGTCGTTACGTTCACGACGCTCGGCTTCGGCGACGTAACGCAAAACGGCCCCGTAGGCAAATTGGTCATCGTCGTCGAGGTAATACTCGGCTACGTTATGCTCGGCGGCCTTATCGCGATCTTCGCGAACACGTTCGTCCGGCGGGAGTAGCGCGCGAGCGGCGCGGCGCGTTCGCGCCGGCGCGTTGACGGCGGGCGCGTTTTATGTTATAATAGGGGAAAATTAGGGTCCCGCAAGGGATATGTCCATACTATATATTAAATTTAGCGATATATTTATGAAGGAGGCAAGGTGAGCGGACGAGTTGCGTTTTTCGTTGTAGGCGCGGCGTTACTGGCCGCGGCCGGCGGCTGGGCCGGGCAGCAGTGCGCCCAGTGTCACAAGGACGTTACGCCGGGAATATTCGCCGATTGGGAGCTGAGCAAGCACGGCCGGAACGGCATAGATTGTTCCGTCTGCCACGGCGGCGGCCACACGTCGGCGGATGATGTCGCGAACGCCGCGATACCGACGCCCGACACCTGCGCGAAGTGCCACCAGACGCAGGTGGACCAGTTCAAGGGCGGGAAGCACGCGTTTGCGTGGGCCGCGATGAACGCGATGCCCACCATCCACTGGCAGCCGATGGCCCTTATCGAGGGGATGAAGGGGTGCGGCGGCTGTCACAAGATCGGCCTCAAGAGCGAGGAAGACATCGCCGCGTTGAAGAAGGATGGCAACAACTTCGGCATCGCTTCGTGCGACGCCTGCCACACCCGCCACCTCTTCTCGGTGAAAGAGGCAAGCCAACCGCAGGCCTGCCAGACGTGCCATATGGGCTTCGACCACCCCCAGTGGGAGATGTATTCGGCGTCGAAGCACGGCGTCCGCTACCTGTTGAAGCAAAACCAAACGCTCCCGGCGACGGCGGCGGCGCCGAGTTGCCAGACCTGTCATATGCAGGATGGGAACCACGCGGTCCGGACCGCGTGGGGTTTTCTGGCGGTGCGTCTGCCGATGCCGGCGGACGAGACCTGGGCCGCGGACCGGGCGACGATACTCCAGGCGTTGGGCGTCCTCGACCCCTCGGGAAACCCTACGGCGCGGCTTGACGTCGTCAAGGCCGCGGACGTTGCCCGCCTGACCCAGGAAGACTGGCAAGCGGAGCGCGACAAGATGGTCGCTACCTGCGGCCGGTGCCATTCGGAGAATTACGCCCGGGCCGAGTTGGCCAAGGGCGACGATATGATCCGGGAGACGGACCATCTGATGGCGGAAGGCATACGCGTTGTCGCGGGCCTTTACCAGGACAGCCTCCTCGCGAAGCCGGACAACTACGCGTACGCGTTCCCGGACCTGCTCACGTTCCACGACGCGCCGACGCCGCTCGAGCAGAAGTTGTTCCGAATGTTCTTGAAGCACCGGATGCGGGCGTTCCAGGGGACGTTCCACGCCAACCCGGACTACGCGCTCTGGTACGGCTGGAGCGAGATGGTTCAGGACCTGGCGGAGATTAAAGAGATCGCGGCCGATATGAGGGAGGCCGACTAAAGGCGGATGGACAAAACTCGAAGCGGGCGCCCAGCCCGCTTCTTTTACGGTCGCTATATCGCATAGCGGCCGCAGGCGGCGAGAGGAGAAGCGATGGGTTATCACTTCAGCACGAAGTTGGCGGTCCCGTTCGACGAGGCCGTAGGGAAGGTCGTCGCGGCGCTTCAGGCCGAAGGCTTCGGCGTCCTTACCGAAGTCGACGTTAAAGAGACCCTTAAAAAGAAGCTCGACGTTGACTTTCGGCCCTATAAGATATTGGGCGTCTGTCATCCCGAATCGGCCTATCGGGCGCTCCAGGCCGAGGATAAAATAGGGACGATGTTGCCGTGCAACGTCGTCGTCCAGGAGCACGCCGCGGGCGAAGTCGAGGTCTCGGCGGTCGACCCGCTGGCGTCCATGCAAGCGGTGGAGAACGCCGGTTTGGCGGAGGTCGCCGCGGGCGTGCAAGAGAAGCTCAAGCGCGTAATAGCCAATCTATAGCCTGATGTGGCCGTTACGCCTTTCGGCGGCGGCGAAGGTTGCCCTTGCGCTCGGAATTAAAATAGGTTACAATATTAGGTACGGTAGGCGGTCGGGTTCAAAGATAATAAGGGCCCGGCATGTGAACGAGAGGCTTACCTGTAAGGAATAAACGCCGTCCTTTTCACGAACGGCAACCCGAAGGAGAAGCGGATTATGATTAGGAGTAACAACTTAGGCCGGCTGGTAGCGGCCGCGGTACTAACGCTGGCGGGTATAGCCGGCGCGGCGGCCGAGATTTCGCCGCCTCTTCGGGTGCATTTAACGAATGCGCCGTCCGAGGAGTTCGTTCCGATTACCGTATCTCTTAACGGCGGCGTCGCGCCCGAGGTCTTGGCGGCGATGACCAAGGGCCTAAGCCGCGACGCGGCGCGCTCGTTGGTGAAGAGCGTGGCTCGCGAGCGGAACGCCGCGGCCCAACGGGAAGTTATGGCTTTCTTGGAGGGCGCCGCGGCGCGGGGTCAAGTCCGCGATATTAAGCCGCTGTGGGCGGTGAACGTCATCGCCGCGGCGGCGCAGCCGTCGGTTATCTCGCGGCTGGCGGGGTTCGCCGAGGTGCGGCGGATAAATTACGACGTCGAACGCGAGGTCATTACGGGCCTTGCCTGGGGCGTCCAGAAGATCGAAGCCGACCGGGTCTGGAACGAGCTGGGCGTTGACGGCACCGGCGTGGTCGTTGCCGTTACCGATACCGGCGTGGATTACGAACATACGGACCTCGAGAATCGGGACTGGGTCAATACCGGCGAAATCCCGAACAACGGCATCGACGACGATAATAACGGTTACATCGACGATTACCACGGGTGGAACACCTACGACAACTCGCCGAACACCCGCGGCGGCGATAACGGCCACGGGACGCATTGCTCGGGGACGGTCGTGGGCGACGGCACCGCCGGGACGCAAACGGGCGTTGCCCCGGGCGCGCTCGTGATGCCGGTCCAGGTCCTCTCGAACGCCGGCAGCGGGTCCGAGTCCACCGTATGGGTAGGTATGCAATATGCCTTCGATAACGGCGCGGACGTGAACAGTATGTCACTTGGGTGGAAACAATATTGGAACCCGGACCGCGCGGCGTGGCGTACGCTGTGTGAAAACCTTATCGCCGGCGGCATGGTCTATTCCATCGCCGCGGGCAACGAGCGTACCGACCCCGGCCTCCCGGCGCCGACTAACATCCGAACGCCGGGGGACGTGCCGGCCGTCATCACCGTCGGCGCCACGACCCAAAGTGACGTCTACGCCTATTTCTCCTCCTTCGGACCGGTAACGTGGTCGAGTATCGCGCCCTGGAACGATTACCCCTACCCGCCGGGATTGACGAAGCCGGACGTATGCGCGCCCGGTTACCAGATAACGTCAACGAGAGGTATCTCCGGCGGCTATTCTGTAATGAGCGGCACCTCTATGGCGGCGCCGCACGTTGCCGGCTTCGCCGCCCTGATAATGCAAGTAGGGCCGAACCTCACGAACGCCCAGGTGCGCCAGTGGATGGAGGACTACGCGCTCGACCTCGGCGACCCCGGGAAAGATAACGACTACGGCTCGGGCCGTATCCGGGCGTACGACACGATACAGGCGATGCAGCTCACGCCGGTTACGTTGAAGTCGTTCACGGCGCGCGCGGCCGCGGGAA
The DNA here is from genome assembly GCA_964547385.1 of uncultured bacterium. Taxonomy (GTDB): domain Bacteria; phylum RBG-13-66-14; class B26-G2; order WVWN01; family WVWN01; genus CAZJNB01. The sequence continues at coordinate 3,398 of CAZJNB010000072.1, read as the reverse complement.
ACATCCGCGTGCGGTGGACGACGACCTCCGAGAAGATGCTGGCGGGTTTCAATCTCTATCGGCGGCAAGTAATGGAAGCCGCGGTCGGTAATGCCGGCGCGCTCGCGGCGGCGACGAGCGATTACGCGAAGTTGAACGGCACCTTGATAAAGGGCCAGAGCCCTTATATCTTCGACGACGAGGCCGTTGAGGACGGCGTGGCGTACGAATACCTCTTGGAGGATGTCGACCTACTGGGCCGCGGCCGGAACCACGGACCGATTGAGGTTCGCGCGGGCGGCGGCCTCAAGCCGACGAGCTTTTGGCTCGCCCAGAGCGCGCCGAACCCGGCGCGGAGCCGGGCCGTCATCAAGTTCGGCTTGGCGGAGGGTTTCGCCGGCCGGGCCGTAGTAGAAATATTCGACCTCAGCGGCCGGCGTATTATGACGCCGCTCGACCGGGAGCTGAACGCCGGGACCTACGAGGTCGAGGTAAATACCGCGGCGCTCTCGCCCGGCGTCTATATCTACCGGCTCGCGGCCGAGGATTTCAACGCGGCGAAGCGGCTGGTCGTGGCGCGGTAACTAACGGTTTCGGTAACCGCTTAAACTTCAAGCGGGATTAGTTAGTCACGAGGATAACGGCTAAGTAAACCCGGGCGCCGTACCGGCCGTTGAGGCCGGTACGGCGTAATTAAAAGCCCGGCGCTTGGCGGAGGTGGCGATATGTCTTTGAGTTACAAAGGGAAGTTGGCGCTTTTTGCGGTGGCGGCGTCCTCTTTCATCGCGGGCGCGATCGTGACGGGGGCGCTGGACCTTACGCCCAAGAGCGCCGCGGATACGGAGAACGCGGGCGACCTCGAGGCCCTGCGGCAGATAGGCCAGGGCTTCTCCCAAGTAGTGCAGGAGATATCGCCCGCGGTCGTCAACGTCCGGGTTTCGAAAAAAGTAAAGATGAAGCATCCGCCTTTGGGCGGCCCGTTCGACTTCTTCGGCGGGAGCCCGTTTGAAAAGTTCTTCGAGCCGCCGCAGGGCGAGGATTACCTGCAACAGGGCTCGGGCTCGGGCGTCATCGTGAGCGCGGACGGCTATATCCTTACGAACAATCACGTCGTCGAGGAGGCCGACGAAGTCAAAGTTAAGACCGCGGACGGCAAGGAATACGAGGCCAAAGTGGTCGGGACGGACCCGCGGACGGACCTCGCCGTTATTAAAGTCGACGCCAAGGGCTTGGCCGCGGCGAGGTTGGGTAACTCGGATGCCGTGGAGGTCGGCGAATGGGTCCTGGCCGTCGGGAACCCGTTCGAGCTCTCCAACACCGTAACGGCCGGTATTATCTCGGCGCGGGGCCGCGCCAATATGGGCCTCGCGGACTACGAGGACTTCATCCAGACCGACGCGGCGATAAACCCGGGCAACTCCGGCGGGCCGCTCGTGAACCTCGACGGCGAGGTCATCGGCATCAACACGGCCATCGCGACCCGCACCGGCGGGAATATGGGCATCGGCTTCGCGATTCCCATCAATATGGCGAAGCAGATTATGGACCAGCTCATCAAGACCGGCAAGGTTACCCGCGGGTGGCTGGGCGTATATATCCAGCCGGTAACGTCCCAGCTCCAGGAGCAGTTTAAGCTGAAATCGACGGAGGGCGCGCTCGTCGCGGACATCACCGCCGGCGGCCCCGCGGAGAAGGCGGGCTTAAAACGCGGCGACGTCATAGTTGCCTTTAACGGCAAACCCGTTAAAGAGACCAACCACCTCCGGAATATGGTGGCGGCGACGAAGATAGGGACGGAGGCCGACGTTAAGGTTATCCGGGACGGCAAGACGAAGACGATACGGGTTAAGATCGGCGAGCTGCCGGAAGAGGAGGCCACGGCCGGGCGTCAGCTTGGCGGCGGCTTCCAGAACGAGTTGGGTTTCGAGGTGCAAAACCTCACGCCCGCGATTAAGCGACAGCTCGGCGTCCCGGATGACCAGGGAGGCGTCGTCGTGCGCGAAATAAAACAGGCGAGCGACGCTTACCAGAACGGCCTCCGCAAGGGCGACGTTATCATCGAGGTCAACCGGGCGCCGGTGGCCGACGTGAGCGCTTTCTCGCACGCCGTATCGGCTCTCAGCGCCGGCGACCAAGTCCTCGCCGTCGTGATAACGCAAGGGCATACCCGTTACGTGACGTTCACACTCGGCAAATAGCGGTATGGCATCGACGACGCGGCGTGACTATTACGAGGTGCTGGGCGTCCCGCGGAACGCGCCCCTCGACGAGATTAAGCGGGCGTATCGGCGCCTCGCGATGGCGTATCATCCGGACCGGAACCCCGCGCCGGAAGCTACGGAGAAGTTCAAGGAGCTTTCGGAGGCGTTCGAGGTTCTGGCCGACGCCCAGAAGCGGCGGGTCTACGATACCTACGGCCACGAGGGCCTCCGCGGCCAGGGTTACGGCGGGATCGTCGACGTCGACGACGTCTTCGAGCATTTCTTTTCCGCCGGCGGCGTTTTCGGCGACCTGCTGAGCGAACTCTTCGGCGGACGCCGTCGCCCGCGGCGTCGGCGGGCCGCCCGTGGCGCGGACCTACTCACCCGCGTAACGGTTAGTTTTGAAGAGATGGCCTGCGGTGTGGAACGCGAGGTCGACGTCGAGCGCCTGCGGACCTGCAAGGATTGCGGCGGCGCAGGGGGCGCCGCCGGCGCCCCGCCGGAGGTATGCTCGGTATGTCGCGGCTCCGGCGAAGTTATTCAGCGGCACGGCTTTTTCAGCGTCGGGACGCCCTGTCCTCGATGCCAGGGCCAAGGCGAGGTTTTCGCCGAGCGGTGCGAGCGTTGTGGCGGCCGGGGCCTAAGGTTGGAACGGTGCTCGGTCCGGGTGGATATCCCGGCGGGCGTGGCTGACGGCGCCCGCGTCCGATTGGCGGGGGAAGGCGAGAGCGGCCGCTACGGCGGCTCGCCGGGCGACCTATACGTCGCGGTTCGCGTCGCGCCGCACGAGCATTTCGGGCGGGACGGGCGAGACACGTTAGCCGAAGTCGAGGTGTCGCCCGCGCGCGCGGCGCTCGGCGGCGACGTTGCCGTCCCGACGTTGTGGGGCGAGGAGCGAATCAAAATACCGGCCGGCAGTCAGAACGGTGACGTTATCGTCGTGAAGCGCGCCGGGCTCCCGGTAACAGGGTCGTCGCGGCGCGGCGACCATCGTGTAACCGTCCGCGTTATTGTTCCCCGGAAGTTGAAGCGGCGTGCTAAGGACCTCTACCGCGAACTATTGACTTTAGAGGGAGAGGAAAAGTGAGAATATCCGGTTGGGTACGGTTCTTAGTCGCCGTAGCGGTTATGGGGGCGGCCGGCTTCGGCTGTCGGGGGAAAGAAGACGCCGCGGCGAAGCTCAGCGAGCGGGCGGCGAAGCTCTATGCGGAGGAGAAG
>CAZJNB010000071.1:0-8936 GCA_964547385.1 uncultured bacterium | reverse complement strand
CCGAGCGCCCGGGCGTGCCGACCGGCCGGCCGGTGAGCTGCTTCCTGGTGGGTCGGCGCCTCTAGCTCTTCTTCGGCGCCGGCGACGCCAAAATAAAACAGATAAAGAAGAACCCGCGTATCGCGGTATGTATCCCGGTGAACCGCGGGCGATGGCGCGGGTATTACCGGCTGACGGGCGACGGCGTATTAGTAGAAACGCCGGCCGCCCGCCGGCGCATCTGGAAAGAAGTTCCCTATCCCGCGGAGAAGCACTGGTCCGGGCCGGACGACGCCGCGCTCGCGGTCGTGGCGGTAAAACTCTCGGCGAGCCGGTACTTGCCGCCGGGCAAAATGGACGAGCAAGACGTCACCCTTTAATACCGCGCGCCGTTTTCCCGTTGATATTTACGCACGTCTCTGTTACATTCTGTAGAAATCATCCCTATCCCCCCGTAGTATTTGAGGAGGTCCGTATGAGAGCATTAGCGCTGGCGGTAGTAGCAGTAACCTTCGCGGGTATAGCGTTCGCCGCGAACACGAGCGAAGAGCTAAAAGCGATCCAGGAAGTCTCGGACGCGTTCTTCCAGGCCGTTGTGGACAACGACTTCGACGCCTATAAAGCGAAAGTAGCGGCCAAGCGGCTCGAGGAGTATGAGGCAAACGAAGTCAACTGCCCCATCGCGAGATGGTGGGAGTCGGCCCGGAAAGACGTTGACGAGCACAGCGCCAAGTGGGAGTTTGTGGACACTAAAACGAATATGCCCACCAACGTCGTTTTCAATTACAAGCGGACGATGGACACCGGCGAGAAGACGGTAACTATCACCCTCTCGAAAGACGGCGACACCTGGGGCGTCTACGCCGCGGGCGGCGCGTTCTAAGGAGCGCCCTGCCGACTTAACCGATATAAAAAAGCGCCGACCGTTTGGCCGGCGTTTTCGCTCGCCGCGCGCCCGCGCATCGCCTACGCCAACTTCCTACAACTTATCGCCCTTGCGCCGGCGGCCGGCTTATGGTAGACTTTAAGTAATCAAGGAGGAGGTCCAATGAGAAAATGGTGGCTCGTATTAACGGCGGCGACGGCGGCAGTATCTCTGCTGGCGTGTTCGGAGGCGCTCCAGAACGGGACGATCGCCGGGAACGTAAAAGACGACGGCCAGAACGTCAGCGGCGCCATCGTCGTCTTGCTCGACGAGGGCCAGATGCTCGGCGGCTCGGCACCCCTCAGCAACGGCTCCATCACCGGCGGGAACGGAAACTACACGATCTTCCTCGTCGAGCCGGACAAGAACTACTACGTCGTCGCGGTGAAGGACGAAGACAGCGATATGAAGTATACCCCCGGCGTGGACCCCATCGGCTACTACGGGACGTACAACCAAACTACCCATCTATGGGTCCCCTCGGTAGTCTCCATAGGCTCGGGCGAGAACAAGACCGGCATCAACGTCGCCGATATGTATATTATCCCGATCCCATAACGACCGTGCCTTTTTAACCGACGACGAGAGGGTATAGCTTGCTATACCCTTTTTTAACGACGCCGAGTTATGGCCGCCAAGAAATACATCTTTATCAAAGGCGCCGCGGCGCACAACCTCCAGCACGTCGACGTCAAAATCCCGCGCGACCGCCTGGTCGTTATTACCGGCGTCTCCGGCTCCGGGAAGTCCACCCTGGCGTTCGATACCCTCTACGCCGAAGGCCAGCGGCGTTACGTCGAATCCCTCTCCGCCTACGCGCGCCAGTTCCTCGGGCAAATGGACAAGCCGGTGGTGGAGTATATCGAGGGTCTCTCCCCCGCGATCGCGATCGAACAGAAGGCCGCGAGTAAGAACCCTCGCTCCACCGTCGCGACCGTTACCGAAATCCACGACTACCTCCGGCTCCTCTTCGCCCGCGCCGGCGACGCCCACTGTTACAAGTGCGGCCGGCCCATCGCGGCCCAGGCGCCCGAGCAGATCGTGGACGAGCTGGCGAAGCTCGCGGCCGGAACGAAGCTCTACCTCCTGGCGCCCGTCGTCGTCGGCCGAAAGGGCCAACACCGAAACGAGTTCGCCCGCCTCCGGCGTCAGGGCTTCGCCCGCGTCATCGTGGACGGCGCCGAGCTCGAGCTCGACGAGGAGATAACCCTAAACAAGAATAAAAAACACACCATCCACGCCGTCGTCGACCGGCTGGTGATGAAGGCCGGCGGCCGGCGGCGCCTGGCCGACTCCCTCGAGACGACGCTGGCGCTGGGCGAAGGCGTCGCCGTCGCCCGCGTCTTCGCGGGCGATAAGCACGAGGACCTCGTCTTCAGCAAACACTTCGCCTGCTCGCGGTGCAACATCTCCTACCCGGAGATTAGCCCGCGCCTCTTCTCGTTCAACAGCCCCTACGGGATGTGCCCGAGCTGTGGCGGCCTGGGCTTCACCTTCGACGTGGACGAGGAGCTCATCGTCCCGGACGACTCCCTCTCGCTCCGCGACGGCGCGATTCTCCCCTACCGCCGAAACGAGAACTCCTACATCTGGCAATTCCTGGAGGGGATGGCGCGCCACCTCCGCTTCGACTTGGACACCCCCTGGCGCGAGCTGCCGGCGCGCGCGCGCGACGTCCTCCTCTACGGCAGTGAGGACCGGCGCTTTAAGGTCCGCTATGAGCGCGACGGCCGCGTCTACCAATTCTACCAAAACGTGGAGGGCGTCATCCCCCGCCTCCAGCGGATGTATCGCGAGACGCAGATGTCCGAGGAGGCGCGAGAGTTCTACTACGGCCGCTTCTTCCGCAAGGACTCGTGCCCGAGCTGTCGCGGCGCCCGCCTGCGGCGCGAGGCCCTCGCGGTAACGGTGGGGGGGAAAAACGTCGCCGACGTGTGCGCCCTCTCCGTCGCCGCGGCCCGCGCGTTCTTCGAAGGCCTCACCCTCACCGGCAACAAGGCCCTCATCGCGAAAGAGGTCGTAAAGGAGATAGTCGCCCGCCTCGGCTTCCTTATAAACGTCGGCCTGGAATACCTCACCCTAAGCCGGGGCGCGCCCACCCTCTCGGGCGGCGAGGCCCAGCGGATACGCCTTGCGACGCAGGTCGGCTCCGGCCTCGTCGGCGTTACTTATATCCTGGACGAGCCGACGATCGGCCTCCATCAACGCGACAACCGCCGGCTTCTAAAAACGCTCGCGGCCCTCCGCGACCTCGGCAACACCGTCATCATCGTCGAGCACGACGAGCAGACGATTCGCGCCGCGGACCACGTCATAGACCTCGGCCCGGGCGCGGGCGTCCACGGCGGCCGCGTCGTCGTCTGCGGCCCGCCCGCGAAAGTCGCGGCCTCTCGCGCCTCCCTAACCGGCCGCTACCTCCGCGGCGACGCGCGCGTCCCCACGCCGGCGCGGCGGCGCGCCGGCAACGGCGCCGAGCTTCGTCTCGCCGGCGCCCGCCATAATAACCTCAAAGACCTCGACGTCCGCTTCCCCCTCGGGACCTTCATCTGCGTAACGGGCGTCTCCGGCTCCGGCAAATCCTCTCTCGTCGCCGAGACGCTATACCCGGCGCTCCGGCGCCGCCTCTACCGCGCGCCGGTCCGCCCGGGCGCCCACAAAGACCTCGCCGGCTGCGACGCCGTCGATAAAGTAATCGAGATCGACCAACAGCCGATAGGCCGAACGCCGCGCTCGAACCCGGCCACCTATACCAAGGTCTTCGACCCGATAAGACAGCTCTTCGGCTCACTTCCCGAAGCGAAGGCGCGGGGGTATAAACCCGGGCGCTTCTCGTTCAACGTGCGCGGCGGCCGCTGCGACGCCTGCGACGGCGACGGCATCATCAAGGTCGAGATGCACTTCCTCGCGGACGTCTATATCCCCTGCGAAGTGTGCGCCGGGAGCCGCTACAACCGCCGGACGCTGGAAGTAACATATAAGGGGAAGAGCGTCGCGGACGTGCTCGCGATGACGGTGGAGGAGGCGCTCGCGTTCTTCGAGGCCCACCCGCGGATAAAGAGAATCCTCCAGACGCTCTACGACGTGGGGCTCGGCTACGTCGAGCTCGGGCAACCGGCGCCCACGCTCTCGGGCGGCGAGGCCCAGCGCGTCAAGCTCTCCCGGGAGCTCGCGAAACGCGCCACCGGCCGAACCCTCTACCTCCTCGACGAGCCGACCACCGGCCTCCACTTCGACGACGTTAAAAAACTCCTCGCCGTTCTCCAGCGGCTGGTGGACGCCGGCAACACCGTCGTCGTAATCGAGCACAACCTCGACGTCATTAAAAACGCCGATTACATCATAGACCTCGGGCCGGAGGGCGGCGACGCCGGCGGCCACCTCGTCGCCTGCGGGACGCCCGAGGAGGTCGCCCGCAACAAACGTTCGTATACCGGGAAATATCTGAGGAAGGTCCTACGCCAGGAGCCGAGCCGGCGGCCCCGGCGGCGTCGGCCCGCGCGCCGCCCCGCCTGAAGGCGCGGCTGTAGGCTCCGCCGTTGAGCGACCGCGCCCTGAAGGACGCGGCCTCAAACTACGAACCCTCTACGGTTTTTTATCTCCTCGGCCGTCAGGCCGGGTAGGAGCGCAACGCGGTCCGGCGTTACGACCCGGTTTAGAATACCGGCGAGCAAAAAACCTTGGATAAGCGAGTTACGATTTCCGGGGCATTATCTACTGAGGATTTTTCGTTTTTAATAATAATCGTGTTTAAATTTTCGGCTATATCAATAACAGGCCCATCGATGAAGAAGGGATTAGTACGCTGTTGTAAAATAAGACAACCTATATGCGGCCGGTTATTTAAATACCAACGTAGGTCTTTTAAGGTGGTCGTTACCACGTCCGAAACATGCGGCCAAGTCATAGCGGACTCTGGTATGTTAATAAAAACGACGCCGATTGAATTAGGGTATAAATCAGTTACGGCCCCAATTTGGGAAGTTGCGTCCTCTATCTTCCCTCCGATGTTCTGTACGAAATCCCTTATCTCCCGCGGCTTTAATTTTTTAGTTTCCCCGATTAGAGGGATATCTTGACCCGAAACTAAAAAGTCAGGCGTCCTAGTAGGAGCAGGCGCAGTTTCTTGTAAAAACGATACGTTCATACTACGGGACTGGAAAAACCCTGCTAAGTATAAAGGATATTCGTTATCGTAAATATCGTCAGGAGTATTAGCTATCATAAGAAACCCCAATTTCTCTTTCCAAAATGCGGGTTTATAGTAGGATAATATTCCTAACGAACGCGCCATACGGGTTATAAGACCATATATTGAAACGAACACTTGGACGGCCCGATTATTACCAAGGTCTATGTTAGCGCCACGGTCGAAATAAATCTCGAATAATAGCAAGTATGGGAATAAACCTACCTTTAGTTCTTCGGGGAGTGTTTTCTTAAAGTCTTCAATAATATCGGGGTATCTCGTGAATAAATCTTCTATCGGTGGTGCGTCTTCGACCACTATGTTTTTGATGGCTATTGCTGCTTCGGATAGATCGATGCTTTCAAATCGGTTCTCAATAAGGTCTACATATTGTCTATGCACGCGCTCCCCTTCGCATTCGAACAATATTAGAAAATTAATAAAATCTATCGAATGGGCAGCTAACTGGACCCTATTGGCCGCCAGATCTGGGTTTAACATTACCTTATGTGATTCTTCGAAATTGACTTCACGCATAATTTACCTCGTTCGATTTTAAGGTTAAAATCTGTTTTTGTATTTAATTGCCCTTTTCTCCTCATCCGTCAGGCCGGAGACACGGTTTAGGGCCGGACCTTCAGGTCCGGCCGGACGCACCTAAAGGTGCGTCCCTACAATTGCGGGCGACAACATCTCCTTGTCGCCGGCCGACTTCGCCGCGGCGTGGCGCCGTTGTAGGGGCGCATAGCTATGCGCCCCTACCGATGGCCGTCACGTTTGTTGTTCAGTAGTATAGCGCCTTAACGCGCCCGAGGCTTTGCGGCGCGACGCCGGTGTGCTCGTTATCCATAACGGCGCGGAACATAATGTTATCGTAGCCACCCGGCGCGTTGAAGCGCTCCCAATAGCCGAAGATGTAGGCCCAGTTGTGGCCGGTGCTCGTCGGGTTGCTGTCCATCCCGAGGGAGTCGTTGTTCGGCGGGTTGTAATACTGCTCGACGCCTATGAGGAATTTGGTGGTGCCGCCGGGGAGGCCCCAGTCGACGGTGAAGTCGTTCCAGCCGGTCGTGGAGCCGTAAATAAACTGCGGGCCCCATAATATCGAGCCGGGCGTGCTCGTGAAGCTATAGATCGCCAGGCGGAAGGCGTTCCAGGAACCCGGCGTCGGCGACGCGTTGATCCGCGCGGTCCGGAGATGGTTGTAGCTCGGGATAGTCGAGATATCGAAATCTACGCCGAGCCATATATTGGGACCGGAACCGTAGGAAAGGTACGTCTGGACGGTTCCATTGTCCCACTTTAGCTCGCGGGTGGCGTCGGTGTCGTGTGCCGCCGGCGTCAACGTTAAATCCGCGCCGCCTGCGGCGACGGCTACGATTAAAATCGCGACCGTTACTACGATACTCTTCTTCATCTCGAACCTCCTAGGTTAAATACCGCTTGGGGCCGAACCCCGGCCAAATAACCTTCCGCCCATCTTAACTCTTACTTATATATTATACACGTAAATCGTTGACGAGGCAATAGCGAATTCTAAATTATATCTTATGGCCAGCGCAACGTGAAATAAGCCGGCCCGGGGGCCGGCTTATACTACCCTTCTATAACGCCCTTAGTTATACAGCGCCTTGATGCGGCCGAAGCTCGCTGGCGCCACCGCGGCGTACGGCGGCGTGCTGTTGTGGTCGTCCGGGTTATACGTGTCCCAACCGTTGATATGGGGGTCGGGGTCGTTCTCGCGCCAATTCCCGTTGGGGTCCTGGAGCTCGACGCCGTTGGTGGCGCCGTCGCCGTCGCTGTCCTTAACCGCAAGCGCCGCGTCCCACTTATGGCCGTTATTTGCAAAGTCGGCCTTGAACTTCTTTTCTTTATGGCAGGTCTGACAGCTGAAGACGCTGCCGTTGGGGACCTTGCTGACGTAGGAGCTGTAGCCGAACGCCGCGGTAACGGCAACGGCCAGGCCGAGGACGATACATGCTATTAATCTCATCTTGTCACCTCCTCCGCTGTTCTTTCGAAAGTTCGTGAATTTATTAACGAATAATAAACCCATCCGCCACTATTTCCATATCCTATTTTAATTAACCCGATTATTAAAGTCAAGTAGAATTTTCAAAATAAAAATAATAAAACACGTCTTTGATAGCCAGGAGCGCTTTCTTACTTTTCGCCTTAACCGTCCTCACCGCCAGCCGGCCCTATAACGCCGCGGTAACGTTACGCAAAAAAAATACTTGACATTAATACGCATCTTATGTTAGGGTTGCCTAACAATACTTGAGAAGGACCCAAGCCATTATATACGACCCCCTTACCCCCTCGCTCGAAGATTATTTAGAGGCCGTCTTGGACCTCGGCACGCCCGCGCGGGTATCCGCGGTCGCGGACCGCCTAAACGTCGCGAAGGCCTCTGTAACCGAGGCCGCCCGGAAATTAAAGGAAATGGGGTACGTCTATTACGCGCGTTACGGCCCGCTCGACCTCACCCCTAAGGGGCTCGAGGTCGCCCGCGAGGTCCGCAACCGTCACGATGCCCTTATCTTATTTTTGGTTAACATCCTCGGCGTCCCCGCCGCCGTCGCCGCCCGCGACGCGTGCGTCCTGGAGCACGGCCTGAGCGCCGAGACCGCCGCCCGCCTGGCCACGTTCGTTGCCGCCAAGGTCCCGTCTTGACAATAAAAAGGAAGCAGGAAGGATTATGACCGACCCTTACGAATTGGACGCCGTGGCGATACCGCCGAAGAAAAGAACCGCCGCCGCCCCCAAACCCCTCACCGACTTCGCCTCCGGCGAAACGCTCCGCGTCGTCCGCATAGACGCCGGCCGCGGCCTGCGCCAGCGCCTCCTCGCGATGGGCATCGTCCCCGGCGGCGACGTTCACATTCTCAAAACGAACCACGGGCCCATTACGTTATGCGTGAATACTTCCCGCCTCGCCTTAGGCCGGGGTATGGCCGCGAAAATATTCGCCCGGGCCGAGTCGCCGGCCGAGCCCCCCTGCGGCGTTTGCGAAGAGGACCCCTCCTGCCCCCAACGTTAGGAATTTTCGATTAAGCTATAATCTCCCTCAATCAAAGGACCCCGTTGCCCCGCAACTTTACCGTCGCCCTGGCCGGTAACCCCAACGCCGGCAAGACCTCCGTCTTCAACAACCTCACCGGCGCTCGCCAACACGTCGGCAATTGGCCCGGCGTTACCGTCGAGAAAAAAGAAGGCTCCTACGACCACGACGGCGCCCGCGTCACCGTCGTCGACCTCCCGGGGACCTACGCCCTCGGCGCCTATTCCCTCGACGAAGCCGTCGCCCGCGACTTCATCCTCTCCGGCGAAGCCGACGTTGTCGTTAACGTCGTGGACGCCGCCAACCTCGAGCGCAACCTCTACCTCACGACCCAACTCCTCGAGATGGGCGCCAACGTCGTCGTCGCCCTCAATATGTTCGACCGCGCGAAAAAGCGCTTCCACCTCGAGCCGCAAGAGATATCCCAACTCCTCGGCGTCCCCGTCGTCGCGACCGTCGCGACCACCAAGCAGGGTATGGCCGAGCTCAAGGCCGCCGTCGCCGCCGCCGCCCGGAACCGCGACGTTGAATGCCCCATTAATATTAACTACGGCTCCGAAGTCGAACCCCACCTCGAGAGGCTCAGCCAAGCGCTCGCGGACCTCCCGGGCCTGGCACCGACGCTCAAGCCGCGGTGGCTCGCGCTCAAACTCCTTGAAGACGACGATAACGTCAAAACCCTCGTCCAACGCGTCCCGGGCGGCGAAGGGGTGTTGGAAGACGCAGCCGCCGCGGCCGCCCACCTCCGCGACGGCATCGGCGACGCCCGCGAAGTGGCCATCGCC
>CAZJNB010000070.1:0-8979 GCA_964547385.1 uncultured bacterium | reverse complement strand
AAAAAGGCCCTCGGCGTCGCCGGCCGGAACGTCATACTGACCTTCGGCCTTATCGGACCCCGGAAGGGCATCAAGTTCGCGCTCAGGGCGATGGCGAGTGTCCTACCGCGCTTCCCCGATTCCCTCTACATCGTCCTGGGAGCGACCCACCCGCTCATAAAGAAACGTTACGGCGAAAACTACCGCGCCGCGCTCCAAAAGCTCGTCTCCCGCTTGGGCCTTAACAACCACGTGAAATTCGTCAATCGCTTCGTTAGCCGGGAAGAGCTCATCACGTATTTGCTGGCCACCGACATATACCTGACGCCTTATCTTAACGAGGACCAGATATCTTCGGGGACGCTGGCGTACGCGGTCGCCTGCGGCAAGGCGATAATATCGACGCCGTATTGGTACGCGCAAGAGCTTCTCGCTTACGACCGCGGCGTCTTGGTCCCCTTCCGCGACGCGTCGGCCCTCGCGTTCTGGCTCGGCGAGCTCCTCGCGGACGCCACCACCCGGCAATACTTCCGCCGGCGCGCCTACCGCTTCGGCCGGCGAATGACCTGGCCCAAGTCCGCCGCGGCCTACGAAAAGCTCTTCCGGAAGGTCTTGCTAAAACACCGCCAGAACGCCGACGGCTCGGGCGACGCCGGGCACTAATCTTGCGCCCCTCCCTTCCCCCCTCTCATTAATATGCTATAATATCCGGAGGCGCCCGTAGCTCAGCTGGATAGAGCAGCGGCCTTCTAAGCCGCCGGCCGCAGGTTCGAGTCCTGCCGGGCGCGCATACCCGTTCCGCCGGCCGCTTTACTTCGCCGGCGAAATAGGTTATAGTTATCGTAGACGGTGGGCGTAGCTCAATTGGTTAGAGTGCCAGACTGTGGATCTGGAGGTTGGGGGTTCAATTCCCCTCGCCCACCCACTCAGCACGCGCCAGTAGCTCAGCTGGATAGAGCGACGGCCTCCGGAGCCGTAGGTCGCAGGTTCGAATCCTGTCTGGCGCGAAACGTTTCGCCTACGTCCTTGATTTACGCCACCGACATTTGTTAATATTCGCCCCCGGGCCATTAGCTCAACTGGCAGAGCAACTGACTCTTAATCAGTAGGTTACAGGTTCGATTCCTGTATGGCCCTCAAAAACGGCGCCCCCGCCACAACGGCTTGGGGGCGCCGACGCGTTTGGCGACACGACACAAAAAAACCCCGCCTCACGTAGAGGCGGGGCTTCGTCTGTTAGGCCGGCTTTAGCTCTGGACGAGCGTTACGTTCTCGGCCTGCGGTCCTTTTTCGCCCTGGACAACGTCGAACTCGACTTCCTGGCCTTCCGAGAGGGTCCTGAAACCCTCGCCGGCAATAGCCGAGAAATGCACGAAGACGTCTTCGCCTTCTTCCCGCTCGATGAAGCCGTAACCCTTGGCGTCACTGAACCACTTGATTTTCCCTTTTTCGGACATATGAAACGCGAACTCCCGGTACTACCCCGCCACCCGGGCGGCCTACGGACCTACATAATCCGGCCCGCATGCACTTTCCAATACTTCCGTCTTTCCTTCAAAGAGCCGCCCGCGCAGAAAAACGCGGAAGTAGCCGGGTCGTGCGGTTAGTGGCATACCGAGGTTCTCTACTAACACCTCCTTTGAATCAAATGCGAGCACTCTTTCGATATGCATTATAATATTAATAAATCTAAAAGTCAATAGTTTTGTTACTTTTTTATCCGCTCCCGGGTTTGAAGGGATATGGCGGATAGGCCGCTCGAACCTCTTAACCAGAAGCGCGGCTTCCGAGCCGGTTCGCCGGCGGCGTATCCCCTAAGCTTAAGTCCACGTCACCTTCGTAACGTTGGCCGCCTACGGCCCCTTGCCGTCTGCGACGACCTCGAACGCCGCCTCTTACCTTTCGGCGAGGGTACGAAAGCCTCCCCCCTCGATCGTGTCTTACGAGTGTCTGCGGCCCGCGCACGCTCACCCTCTTTTATCGTACTAACCAAGTCAAGCGCTACTAATTACCCTTGTCAAAAGAGCGCCGCCTTCGTATAATGGCCGAGGATTATCGTGGTTAGAGACGGCCTCAATCCCGACGATATCACGCCCCTCCTCCTCGCGTCGACGTCGCCCCGGCGGCGCTTTCTCCTCCGCGAAGCCGGCGTCCCCTTCGACGCCGTGGCGCCCGGCGGCGACGCCGAAGACGTCGCCGTCGCCGGTAAACCCGAAGAGCTCGTCCAACGCCACGCCCTCGCGAAGGCGCGCTCGGTCGCCGGCGACTTCGCCGGCCGCGTCATCCTCGGCGCCGACACCGTCGTCGTCCTCGACGGCGCCGTCCTCGGCAAACCCTCGGGCGAAGAGGAGGCCCGGGCGATGCTCGCCACCCTTCAGGGACGGACCCACGACGTGTATACCGGCCTCGCCCTCCTGGACGCGGCTTCCGGTCGCGCCGAGACCGCCGCGGAGAAAACCGCGGTAACGATAAGGCCCCTCTCCGCGGAAGAGGTCGACATCTACGTCGCCACCGGCGAGCCGCTCGATAAAGCCGGCGCCTACGCCGTTCAGGGACGAGGCGCCTTCCTGGTCAAACGGCTCGACGGCGACTACTTCAACGTCGTCGGCCTCCCCCTCTACCGCCTGAGCGTTATGCTGGCCGCGTTCGGCTATCGGGTATTCGGATGAACGCGCGCGTCGCGGATATCGTCGCGAAGATGAAGCGGCCGGCCGCGTTGGCGGTCGCGTTCGATTATTACGGCCTTGAAAAGCTCAAGGGCGTCGAACGGCGGATGCGCGAGTGGGCCCGCCAGGGGCGGGCGGCCGCCCGCGACGCCCGGGCACAAAGGATCTTCGACCAGCTCGCCGCCCTCTTCGCCGACGAGCAACCCGCGCTCTTAGCCGAAAGGCTGGAACGGGCGGCGCGCCTCCTCGACGAAGTCGAGGAAGGCCCGCCGGCGCCGGACGCGCCCGTCCGCGCCTTCGACGCCGGCGCCAACGTCCAATACCTCAAAGGCGTCGGGCCCGCGCGCGCCCGCGCCCTCGCGAAGCTCGGCGTTACCACCGCCCAAGACCTCCTCTTCCTCTTCCCCCGGAGGTACATCGACCGGACCGCGGCGACGCCGCTCGGGGACGTCCACGTGGGCGACGAAGTAACGGTGGACGGCACCGTCGCCGAAATCGTCCTGGAGAGGAAAAGGCGAGGCCGAACGCTCGTTACCGCGCTCCTCGGCGACGCCAGCGGCGACATCCTCCTCAAGTGGTTCAACGCCCCCTACGTCGCGGACAAGATAGCGGCCGGCGACCGCGTCGTCGCCTCGGGCGTCGTAAAGTTCTACCAGGCGCCCGAGCTGGTCAATCCCGAATTCGACGTTATCGAGGAGGGCGCCGCCGACGAAAGTTTCGGCGGCATAATCCCGGTTTATCCGCTTACCGCCGGCTTGAGCCAACGCGCCCTCCGCCGGGCGATAAGGCACGCCCTCGCCGCCTTCGCGGCCGCGCTCCCGGAGCCGCTGCCGCCCGCGGTCCTGAGCCGAACCGGCTTTCCACCCCTCGCCGAGGCCCTCCGCCAAATCCACTACCCCGACGACTTCGAGAAACAACGGCTTAGCCGCCGCCGCCTGAGCTTCGAGCACCTCTACGCGTTGGAGGTCGGCCTAACGCTCAAACGGCGCCAAACGTCGAGCCAACCCGGCGCCCGCGTCGGGGGCGACGGTTCCCTCCGAGGAAAGCTCGCCCTCCCCTTCGAGCTCACCACGGCTCAAAAGAAAGCCCTCGCCGCCCTCGAGAGCGACCTCGCCGCCCGCTGGCCGATGCGCCGTCTCCTCCAGGGCGACGTCGGCTCCGGGAAGACCGTCGTCGCGCTCGAGACGATGCTCGCCGCGGCGGAGGCCGGCTTCCAGGCCGTCCTTATGGCCCCCACCGAAATCCTCGCCCGCCAGCACTGGCGGACCGCCGCGGCTCTCCTCGCGGACGCCGGCGTCACCTGCGAGCTGTTGAC
Source organism: uncultured bacterium (assembly GCA_964547385.1). Lineage (GTDB taxonomy): Bacteria > RBG-13-66-14 > B26-G2 > WVWN01 > WVWN01 > CAZJNB01. The sequence continues at coordinate 5,019 of CAZJNB010000070.1, read as the reverse complement.
CGCGGCCACGCCGCCCGAGGAACGTCGCCGCATCGTCGACGCACTGGCGACGGGGACCGCGAAGCTCGTCGTCGGGACCCACGCCCTCCTCGAAGACGACGTCATCTTCCACAAATTGGGCCTGGCCGTCGTGGACGAACAACACCGCTTCGGCGTCAACCAACGCCACCGCCTCGCGGCCAAGGGCGCCGGCGCCAACGTCCTCGTGATGACGGCGACGCCCATCCCACGCACCCTCGCCCTCTGCGTCTACGGTGACTTGGAGCTCACCGTCATCGGCGAGATGCCCGCCGGCCGCGGCGGCACGACGACGCTATGTCTACCCCAAGGCCGGCGAGCCGAGGCCTTCGATATACTCGCGCGCGAGGTCGCCGCCGGCCGCCAGGGCTTCGTCGTTTATCCGGTTATCGAGGAGAAGGAGGAGCGCGCGCTTAAAGCGGCGACGGTAATGGCCCGGGAGCTAAGCGAAGAGGTCTTCCCAGAGCGGCGGGTCGCGCTGGCCCACGGCCGCCTGGCCGCGGACGAGCGCGAGGAAGTAATGGCGCGCTTCCGCGCCGGCGACGTGGACATCTTGGTCGCGACGACGGTGGTGGAAGTGGGGTTGGACGTCCCGAACGCGACGGTGATGCTCGTCGAGCACGCGGACCGCTACGGCTTGAGCCAACTCCACCAGCTCCGCGGCCGCGTAGGCCGGGGCCCCCATCCCTCCTACTTCATCGCCGTGGCCTCGAAGAAAGTAACCGCGGAGGCGCGCGCGCGGCTCGAGACGCTGGCGCGCACAAGCGACGGCTTCGAAGTCGCCGAGGCCGACCTTACCCTCCGCGGCCCGGGCGAGCTCCTCGGGACCCGCCAACACGGCCTGCCGGACTTCGCCCTCCGCGCCCTCGTCGAGGACCGCGACCTCCTCGAGCTCGCGCGCGAGCTGGCGGCCGAGACCGTCGCGGCGGACCCCCGGCTGAGCCGGCCCGAGCATAAAGCCCTCCGGGCGCGCGTCCGCGCCGACCTAAGCCGGCGCCTCCAGCTCGCCGGCGCGATATAGTAAATATATACCGCCCGTTTCAACGGGCGGTAGTTAACCGGCGAAGCCACGGGCGGCCGGCTTCAGCCGGCGGGAAACGTACGGCCGACCTTAAGGCCGGCCCGCAAAAAGACAAGGGGCTTAAGCCCCTTGCCCGCGTAGGGGCGACCGGCCAGTCGCCCCTACGTTGATAACGGCTTAGGCGAACTTCGCCCGCAACTTCGCGACGCGGGCGCGCGTCTCCGCGATGCGGCGCTTGGTGCTCTCCTTGCCGCGGCGGCGGTAGTTGCGCTTGAGGAACGCGAGCTTTACGAGCAGGTTGAACATCTTGCGGACCCGGAAGAAGCCGAGGAAGTCGAGGGCGCCGAGGAAGCGCAGCTCCCACCCCAGCCGGCCGAACCACTTCGTCGCCTGCTTGAAGTCGCGCTCGCCGATGTGGCCCAACGCCACCTCCTCGCCCAGCTCCTTTTTTATCCAATGCCATTCGGTGAACCATACCGCGACGACGACGAGGAAGAGGCCGAAGGCGCCGCCCCAATGGATGAGGAAAGATGCCAGGATGCCGCCCTCGCCGCCGACGCCCACGAGGGTGTTGTGGAGGAAGTGGGCGCCCACGCCCGCACCGAAGAAGAAGATAACGGCTAAGCCGCCGAGCCAACAACTCCGCACTACCTTCGCGATGCCGAAGCCTAGGCCGATAAGGCCGGTGAAGAACGCGTGGTTCAGGCCGAAGACGAACACCCGCAGGAAGAAGACGGTACCCATACTCCCCAGGCCGCCCTCCGAGAAAGCGCTCGATATATATACGATGTCCTCCACCCAGGCGAAGCCCGCGCCGATGATGGCGCCGAAGATGATACCGTCCAAGATGTCGTCGATTTGGTATCGCAAGAGCAGAAAGACCGCGAGCAGGGCGAAGCCTTTCGCCGCCTCCTCGGTCAGCGGCGCCACCAGCGAGCCCATAAAGAGCTCGGCGGTGTTCGCGTCGAACATATATCCCAAGGGGATGCCGAATACGGTCTCGACAATTAACGAAACGATAATCGCTGGGACCGCGCCCCACAGAAAGATTAACGCCAAGAGCCAAATCGGTTCCTTCTCGAAGCGGTCTAAAAACCAAATCAGGACCAAGTAACCTAACGTGGTCAACGAAACGGCGAGAATCCCCAAGATATACGCCACGGCGTCCTCTCCTTTGTTACTATTACGAGCGGCCTCTCCGCGGTCATATTAAACCATAACGCCCGCGGTAACAAGAAGAATTTTCGTGGGCGACATAAACCTTGCGCCCGAGCGCCCGGCCCTATATAATCGGAGCGGTTCGCCCCGGCCGGCGACCGGATAGATATATGTCTCGAGCCGCTATCATAATGGGAACGGGCGCCGCGGCCCAGCGGCTGGCGCGCGCCCTCGGCGAGGACGGCCCGGACGTGTTTGCCCTCGGCGACTACGTCGCGGACGTCAGCGCGCTACGCGGACGCCTCGCCGCCGGGGACGTCGCCGCCGTTCTGGTCGCGGAGGCCGGCGCCAAAGACGACGCGTTGCGCGCCGTCGCCGCGGCGTGGAACGCCGGCGCGGACGCCTGCGTAGCCGCGGAGCTGTTGCCGGAGCTGGCCGCGGTCGCCGCCGGCGACGATATAGGCGGCAATACGGTCATCCCTTTCCCGAGGGAGGGTCGGGGCCCCGGCTACCGTCTCGGGAAGTGGTTGCTGGACAAGTTCGTCGCCGCGGCGTTCATCATAATACTCACGCCCGTATGGCTGCCGATGTTCGTCGCGATAAAGTTGGATTCCAAAGGGCCCATCGTCTTCCGGCAAAAGCGGCTCGGCCGCGGCCGGCGCGAGTTCAACATCTACAAGTTCCGCACAATGTTCGCGACGGTCCCCAAATATCAATCCTCGCCGGCGGGCGACGATATCCGTATAACGCGCGTCGGCCGGATCCTTCGGCGGCTCGGCCTCGACGAGACGGCCCAGCTCATAAACGTCATCAAAGGCCAGATGAGCCTGGTAGGCCCCCGGCCCGAGATGGCACTCGTCGCCGCCTCCTACGAAGGGTGGGAAAGTTTTCGCTTCGCCGTCAGGCCGGGGATAACGGGGCTATGGCAGGTCGCCGGGAGGGCCGACCGGCCCATACGCGAGAGCCTGGAATTCGACCTCTATTACCTCGCGACGCGGACGCTGGCCCTCGACGTCCGTATCCTCGCGCGGACGGTCCCGATCCTCTTCGGCAAGGGGGGGCACCACTGAGATGAGGGTTATCGCCGTCGCGACCGCGGCGTTCGCCGACGCCACCCTCGACGCCCTCCACGCCGCGGCGGATATAGAGCTGGCCGCGGTCGTAACGAAGCCGGACCGACCGCGAGGCCGGGGCCTTAAGTTCGGCGCGCCGCCGGCCAAGGAATGGGCCCGGGCGCACGGCGTGGACGTCTTTCAACCCCAAAAGCTGTCCCGCGCCGAAGTCGCGGCCTTCCCCGAGCTGGAGCTGTGGTGCGACCTCCTCGTCGTAGTGGCTTCGGCGTTCTACGTTCCTTCGTGGCTCCGGCGCGAGCCGCGCCTGGGCGCCGTCAATATCCACCCGTCGCTCCTGCCGGCCCTCCGCGGGCCGGCGCCGGTTAATTGGGCCATAATAAACGGCTTGGCCGAAACAGGCGTCTCGACGATGCGGCTCGCCGACGAGATGGACGCCGGCGACATCCTGATGCAGGAGGCCGTCGCGGTGGGCGCGAGAGAGACGGCCGGCTCGCTCGCGGCCAAACTCGCGGGGGCCGGCGCGCGCCTCCTTCTGGAAACGGCCCGGGCCCTCGACGCCGGCGAGCTGACGGCCACGCCCCAAAACGCCGCGGCGGCAAGCTACGCGCCTAAAATTACCGCCGAGGTCCGGACGGTGGATTGGGAGCAAGACGCGGCGGCGCTCGACCGTCTCGTACGTGGCCTATCTCCCACGCCCGGCGCGCGGAGCCCTTTCCGCGGCGGTTACTTGGGGATTCTGGAAAGCGAGGCCGCGGTCGGCCGCGGCGGCGGCGCGCCGGGAACCGTCGAGCGCGTCGCCGCCGACGGCCTTACCATCGCCTGCGGCGCCGGGGCGCTCAAACTCGTGCGCGTGAAACCCGCCGGACGGCCCGCGATGTCGGCCCACGCGTTCGCGCTCGGGCAACGCCTTTCCCCGGGCACGCACTTGGGCCAAGCGAATGGATAACGAACGGGCGGCTATGACGAGAGTAAGCCGGATTATTGCCGCGGCGGCGGGCGCCGGCCTCCTCTCGTTATTCTTCTGGGGCGACCGCCTTTCTTTGGTAGGCGTGTGGCTCCAATATTTAACGAAGAACCCCCCTCACCTCTTCTCGCCGCTCTTCGTCGTAACCGATACGCCCTACACATTCGACTTCGACTTCCGCCTGTGGGCCTTCGCCCTCCCGGCGGCGTTAGCGCTCGGGTGCGCGGCGGCGCCGCTACTGCCGCGACGGTGGCCCGGGTGGTTGCGGGGAAAACCGCCGGCGTGGGCGGCCGCGGCGGCGACGTTCGTTCTTTGCGCGGTCCTCGCCCAAGTCCTCTTCGCCGCTACGCCGCACAATTGGGACGAGTGTGTCTACGACTTCCAGAGCCGTATCTTCGCCGCCGGGCATGTCACCGTTCCGCTCCCGCCGACGGAACGGAACCTTCCGGTCTATTACACCCTTCTCTTTAAAAACCCGAACTTCTTTTTCGCGCCGCTCGAGGCGGCTAAGGACGGACGGTGGTTCACGATGTACCCGCCGCTCTTTCCGGCCCTCCTGACGGCCGGCCGCCTTCTCCGCCTGCCGTGGCTTGTCGTCCCGGCGGCCGCGGCCCTATCCGTTTTCGTAGTCGCGGCAATCGCGGCGCGCCTCTACGGGCCTCCGGCGGGCGGCCTCGCGGCTATCCTCGCGGCGACGTCGCCGTTCATCCTCCTAAACGGCGCCTCCTTTTTTTCCGAACCGGTGTTCGGCCTTTTCTTCGCCCTATTCCTCTATTGTTTTATAC
>CAZJNB010000069.1:0-9089 GCA_964547385.1 uncultured bacterium | reverse complement strand
GTGCGAAGAACCGGCAGAGGACAAAAGCGAGAAGGACGGCCACTACGAGAAGACAACCCCAATAAATAAAGAAGGGCTTCACTTCCGTAAGGTCGAAGGCGAACCGCGCCAGATGCATCTTCCCCCGCGGCGCCCGGCCCGCGAAGAACCACCCCAGACTCGAGATGATGACCGCGGCGGCCGCCGCGGCGCCGGGCCATACCCGTTCCGTCGCGCCGCGGCCGCGCCGAAGGCGGCGTACTACGAATATCCCGGCCGCCGTTACGCCGGCGGCCGCCAGGACCAAACACGAATAGAATAGAACGCGCCCGTAGGCCGACTCGAGCAAGCTGTCCGGCCGCCACACCGCCGCGGGCCGCCAGAGGCGATTGATGACGGCCTCCGACGCCCCCCAGAAGAAGCCGGTCGCCAACGCGAACGTTACGTACGTAGATATAAGCCTTAGGACTCGTTTAACCATAACTTGCGCGAGCGCCGCGGCCGGCGGCCGCATTTTATTTTACGTAACCCAAGGCCCGGAGGTCCGCTTCGACGACGCCGTAAGCTTTTACGGTAGAGGGCCGTTTGCGTTTCGCCACCGCCTTCTTCCACGCGTGGAATTGGCGGCGCATTAAAACCGCGACTTCGTCCTCGGCGCGCGGTTCGTTTTCGCCGGCGTCGGCGCTCAAATCGTAATAATCGCCCGGGCCGCCGGCCGGTCCTTCGCCTAAAATTAACTTCCGGGGCCACAAGATTATCGCGTCGCCCGCTCCTTCTCGCCCGGGGTATAACGCGTCGCCGACGAAAACCGGCCTGGCAACGCCAACCGCGTCGTTCACCGGGAGGGGCCGGCCCTGCATCGTAGCGGGGACGCGAAGGCCGGCGAGGTTTATCATCGTCGGCGCTAAGTCGATATGGCTCACCGGCGTAGTAACGATGCCGGCCGTTTCTCCCGGCGCCGAGATAATCAACGGGACGCGGACCACGTTCTCATATACGGATTTACCGTGGCCGAAGGTATTATGCTCCCAGAACTCCTCGCCGTGGTCGCTGGTGATTATCACCGCGGTATCGCGAGCTTCGGACAGCGTATTTAGTATATCGGCGCCTAACAGCTCGTCCAGGAACCGACACTCCGCCTCGTAAAGGCGGTGGTATATCCGGCGTCGGCCTTTTATTTCGGGCCGGAAATCGCCGACGTATTCGTCGTCGCCGGCCCGGCGATAACGCGCCGGCGGCGAATATGGGTCGTGGGGGTCCATATAGTGCACCCACAAAAAAAACGGCCGCCGATGTTTTCGCCGCAAGTAATTCCCAAAACGGACCGTTAACTCCTCGCTCGTCTTATAACTCAGCGCGCGGTTAAAAACGTCCTTAAACGCAGGGCTATACCAATTAGTGGAGAAGAAACCTACGGCGCGAAGTGCGGGCGGCCAATCCCAATAATAAAAGTTGTCGAAGCCGTCGGTCGCCGGGTTATAACGGTCGACCAGCCGGTTCGCGACGATCGCGGTCGTCTCGTAACCGGCCTCCCCGAAGATCTGCGCGACCGTCGGGCTTACAACGTCGGCGCGCGGGCCCGAGCGGAAACGATGCGTATATACGTATTGGCCTGTGAATATCGAGTGCATCGAAGGGACCGTCCACGACGCGCACGACCACACGCGGCTAAATACCGTCGCGTTGTCTTCGGCGTATTTGTATAAATTGGGCATAAGGTCTTCGCGAAAGGCGTCCGCGCGCCACGCGTCCAATATAATCAAGACTACGTTCGGTCCGCGCGGCACCGGCCGGCGGGCCCGCTCGATAAAGCGCCCGGCGACGACGGCGACGAAGGCGACGACGCCGAAGGCGCGCGCGAACCGGCCCGCCGCCCGCCACCACCGCCGTCGTGCGAAGAACCGGCAGAGGACAAAAGCGAGAAGGACGGCCACTACGAGAAGACAGCCCCAATAAATAAAGAAGGGCGTCACCTCCGTAAGGTCGAAGGCGAACCGCGCCAGGTGCATTTTCCCCCGCGGCGCCAGGCCGAAGGCGAGCCACCCCAGGCTCGACGTTATTATCGCCGCCGCCGCCGCCGCGCCGGGCCATACCCGTTCCGTCGCGCCGGGCCGGCGCCGAAGGCGCCGCACTACGAATATCCCGGCCGCCGTTATGCCGACGGCCGCCAGGACCAACCACGAATAGAATAGCACCCGCCCGTAGGCCGACTCGAGCAAACTGTCCGGCCGCCACACCGCCGCGGGCCGCCAGAGGCGATTGATGACGGCCTCCGACGCCCCCCAGAAGAAGCCGCTCGCCAACGCGAACGTAACGTAGCTTAGTATACGGCGTAGGGCTTTTTTAGCCATAACCCGACCCAACGGGAACAAGGTGAAGGCCCGTTATTTTATATACCCCAACGCGCGAAGGTCGGCCGGGTCTAAGAGGTCCGTAGCCGATACGCCGCCGCCCGCGGATGTTACTGCTCGCTTCCACGCTCGCAACTTCTTCCGAAGGCCGGCCGCGCGCTCGTCTTCCTCGAGAGGCGTCTGCTCGCCCGGGTCGGCCTGGAGATCGTAGTATTCCCCCGCGCCGCTCAAATCGTTGTGGCGTAATATCAACTTCCAGGGCCAAAAGACTACCGCGTCCCGGCGCGCCGGCGTATAGCTCGGGCGGTCCGTATAATCGCTGCCGATGAATAATAACTCGCGCTCGTCTTTCCCCCCGGCGACGGCCAGCGGCTTCCCCCGCATCGCGGCCGGCGGCTCGACGCCGGCGAAGCGGAGGACCGTGGGCGCGAGGTCGATCTGGCTCGTGGGCGCATCGGTTACCGCGGCCGCCTCGCCGGGTACCGATACGATGAGAGGCACCCGCGTAACGGTCTCGTAGACGGATTTCCCGTGGCCCCAGGTCTTATGCTCCCAGAACTCCTCGCCGTGGTCGGCGGTAACGATGACGACGGTCCGTTCCGCGACCGCCGGGCTGGTCAGGATTCGCGGCAGGAGGTCGTCCACGAAGGAACACTCGCCCTCGTAGAGACGGTGGTAGGCAAACCGCCTCTTTTTAACTTGCGGCCGATATTTTTTCATGTATTTACGGTCTTTCGGTAAATAGTAACCCGGCGGCGGCTTATAGGGCGCGTGGGGGTCCATATAATGGACCCAGAGGAAGAAGGGGCGCCGGCGGCGCTTCGAGAGGTAATCGGCCGCGAGGTCGGTTATCACCCGGCTGGTCGCCGGGCTGTAGGGACGATGGAGCTTACGGGCCTTTCGGATCGCCGGGCAATACCAATTGGTGTGATAGAACCGTATTGCCCGAAGGCCGGGCAGCCAATCCCAGAAGACGTAGTCGTCGAAGCCGGCGGTAAGGGGCGTATAACGCTCGAGGACGGCGTTGCCGACGAAAGCCGTGGTGTCGTAGCCGGCGCCGGCGAGGAGCTCGGCGACGGTCGGCGGCAGCTCGGCGCGGGGTTTGGGCCAGAGCTTGACTTCGTCCGGGTAACGGCCGGTGAAGGCGGTAGCCATCGAAGGGTAGGTCCACGGCGCGCACGACCATACTCGCCGATAGACCGTAGCGTTCTCCTTCGCGTACGCGTAAAGGTTGGGCATCAGCTCCTCGCGAAAGGCGTCCGCGCGCCACGCGTCCAGATAGATGAGGACGATATTGGGCCCGTTGGGCTTGGGCCGGAGCGCCGGCGTTAGGTAGTAGCTCGCGATGAGTATTACGAAGCCGGCCGACCCTACGGCGCGCGCCCATCGCGTCGCGAAACGCCACCGCCGCCGCCGCGCGAGCGGCGCCAGCAAGACGGCGAACGCCACGGCCAGAACGATAAAGAATATCCAATATTCGAAGAACGGCCCGGCCTCGCGGAGGTCGAGACGCCATCGCCCTACCTCCAATACGCCCTTGCGGTCCAGGCCCGCGATGAGCCACCCGACGTTCGACGTGAACGCCGCGGCGACGGCCGCCCGCCCGGGCCAGCTCGTCGTCGCCGTTCCCGGGCGCCGCCCCCGAATAAGGCGGATTACGCCCGCCGCCGCCAGCCCGAGGACTACGACGGCCGCGACGACCGCGGCGTAAAAGACGCTCCGTTGGAACGCCGACGCCAAGACGCGCTCGCCCCACCAGGTCCCCGCGGGCCACCAGAAGTAATTTAAGACCGCCTCCGCCCCGCCCCAGAAAAACGCGACCGCGGCGACGAACGCGGCCCACGAAACGACCCTCTTGAAAACCTTGGCGGCCACCGTCTTATGTGATTACTTTACCTATCATCCGCGCGGGCACTTCCACGCCCAAGGCGTCTAACGCCGTCGGCGCCACGTCGTAGATTTCGAGGTCGTCGCGGCGGCCGGCGGCGACGACGCCCGGGCCGGCGTAGGCGAATATGCCGAACTGGGCGTGGTTGGCGTCGTCCGGGCCGGTGTCGTTCTCGTGGACGTGGATGCTCGCGTTGCCGACGGAGCCGATGGAACGCCAGCTGAGGTCGCCGAAGTAGACGAGGAGGTCCGGCGCCACGCCGCCGACGGCCCGGTAGAGCTCTTCCGGCCTGAACGCGCGGGTGCCGATATTGACGCCGTGCTCGTCGGTGATGGCCTCGAGCTTCTCCTTGAGCTCGGCGCGGACCTTCTCGTAGTCGCCGGCGGGAATTGTCCCCTCGGGCTCGCGGCCCTCCACGTTCAAGAAGCACCGGCCGTAGTAGCCGCCGTCGCCCCAGGCCACCGTCTTCTCCCAATCGACGAGGTCGTAGCCGAACTTCGTCTTCGCCGCGGGCCGCTCCTTCAGCGTCAAGTAGCCCTCCCGGATGAGCCAGTCGTTGAAGCAGATGCCGCCGGTCATCTGCTTGATGCCGTGGTCCGAGACGACCATAACGCGGGCGTCGGCCGGCAGCGCCGCGAGTAACTCGCCGATCTTGCCGTCGAGGTAGATATAATACTCGCGGAGCTTGTCCTTATACCGCGGGTCCTCTACGTAGTTGGGGTGGCTCGCGTCGAAGTATTTCCACATCCCGTGGTGGAGGCGGTCCGGGCCCATCTCCACGAACATCAGGAAGTCCCAGGGCTTGTGCGTCGCGAGCCACCGGACGACGGCGAAGCGGTTCGCGGTCATCCGCCAGACCTGCTCCAGGAGGTAGTCCTTGTCGTCGGTGCGGAAGTCCGCGACGTCGATAATATACTCGCCGACTTCTTTGAGAATCTCGCCCTTGAGGGAAGCCGGGTACGTGAAGTCGCTGTCGGCGTCGGGGGCGAGGAAGCACGAGATGAGATTGCCGTTCACCGGCTTGGGCGGATAGCTGGGCGGGACGCCGACGACGATGACCTGCTTGCCGGCCCGGCCCAATATGTCCCACGCCGTCGGCGCGCGGACGGCCCGGGCGTTGGCGAAGAAGAGGCCGTCGTAGGAGTGGTCGCGGCGGTTGCGGAAGCCGTAGAAGCCGAGCTGGCCCGGGTCCTGGCTGGTCATCATACACATCCACGCCGGAACGGTGATGGCCGGGACGGTGGACTCGAGCGGGCCCCAAACGCCGCGCTCCACAATCGACTTGATGTTCGGCAGGTCGTCGAGCCACCGCTCGAAGACGAGGTGCGGGTCCGCGCAATCCAGGCCGATGATGACGAGTTTATTCGCGGTCATTTAGGCGCCTCTTTTAAATTGCGGCCTTCGCCGCGGCGAGCAGTATCTTGGCGATTTCGGCCCGAGTGAACTCGGGCGGCGGCAACTTCCCTTCGCGCAACATCTCCCGGACCTTGGTGCCGGAGAGGAAGACGTGCTCGTCCTTGCCGTGGGGGCAGGTCTTGGCGGAGGCCATATTGCCGCACTTGGTGCACCAGAACGCGTGCTCGAAGAACAGCGGCGTTATCCCGAGCGCCGCGGCGTCGAACTCGGCGAAGATATGCTGGGCGTCGTAGGTGCCGTAGTAGTTGCCGACGCCGGCGTGGTCGCGGCCCACGATGAAGTGGGTACAGCCGTAGTTCTTGCGGATGATGGCGTGGAAGATGGCCTCCCGCGGGCCGGCGTAGCGCATCGCCGCGGGGTTGACGACGAGGCAGACGCGCTCGCGCGGGTAGTAATTATCCATCAGGACCTTATAACACTCCATCCGCACTTCCGCGGGGATGTCGTCGCCCTTGGTCTCGCCGACGATGGGGTGGATCATCAGGCCGTCGACGACTTCCATCGCGCACTTTTGTAAATACTCGTGGGCGCGGTGGATGGGGTTGCGGGTCTGGAAGCCGACGACGGTCTCCCACCCCTTCTCGGCGAAGAGGGCCCGCGTCGCCACGGGCGTTAGGCGGTATTCCTGGAAGCGGCGGTGGGGGATAGGCCGCGGCAGCGTTACCGGCCCGCCCAAAAGCACGTCGCCCATCTTGAGGGTGGCGGCGACGCCCGGGTGCGCCTCGTCGTCGGTCCGAAAGACGGCGACGCACCGCTCGCGCTTATCGTAGGTGAATTTCTCCTCGACGGTCATCAGCGCCAGCGTTTCGCCGTCGCCGTTCGTCAGCGCGACGTCCGCGCCGTCGGCGATGCCCGCGGCGACGTCGCCGTCCACGCCCAACGTGATCGGTATCGTCCAGGGGAGGCCGCCGGCGAGGTGCATATCCTTAATGACGGCGCGGTAGTCGGCCTCGCCCATAAAGCCTGCGAGCGGGCTGAGGGCGCCGGTTCCGACCATCTCCAAATCGGAGATGGCCCGCGCCGGGACCGTTACTTGGGGAAGGGTCGCCGCCCGGGCCAAGAGCTCTTCGGCGTCCTCGGGGGTTGCGGTGCGGTTTATTAATTCGCCGCCGTGGGGGGCGATCGTCATAGCGTCCTCTTTTCTCTTATAGTGGAAAGGACGGAGCGTGAAAAGACGAGGCGAGGTTACCACAAACGGCGGCCGGCGTCAAGGAAAGGACGCCGGCTATGCGATATTAACCCGGCTTCACGCGGAGGGGGCGAGGCACGAGGCGTCAGCGGTAGATCGCTTTGACTTTCCCGAGGGAGGCGGGCATCAGCGTAGTCGTATTCCGGCCTACGATGTCTACCTCGTAGAATACGATGTCCGAAGAGGTGCCCCAGTTGACCCAGTACGTCGTCCCGAAGCTCGAGACCGACGCCGGGCCGCAACAGCCGCCCGCGGCCGCGATCGGCGGCATCGTAAAGGTCGCGACGAGCGAGCCCGAGCCGCTTATATTGAGGATACAGCTCGGCTCGGCCTGGGAACGGGAGCTCGCGATGAGGTAGGAGCCGGAGCGGCCGTTCGCCCACCGCGAATACGCCACCGCCCCCGTAGAAGTCATCGCCGCGGGCCACCCATTATAGCTCACCGAGCCGGCGCTCGCGCCGCCCTGGCGGTAGCGGTTAAAGACGCCCCGGCTCGAGAAGCCGGCGACCTCGTAATAGGTCCCGGTCCACATAACGTTCGCGAGGGTGCCGCCGCCGCCGGCGGTTACGGGAAACGAGCTTACGACCACGCCGTTGGACCGTATGAGGAACAGACGGGACGAGGTGGCGTCCACGAGGGATAGATAGCCGCCGCCCAGGTGACTTTTATCGCCGCCCCGCGGCGCGCCCGTCCCGTTGATAGGAAAAGTCGCGACCAACGACCCGGCCTTATTATAACGGTATAAGTAGTCTTGCGACGAGCCGTTCATTATCGCCGATACGAAACCGGGGCCAGCGTATATACCCAAGGAATACGGCTCGGCGTAACCGCTCACCCGGAACGAGCTAATAATCGAGCCCATGCTGCCCCACCCTGCCGCGGCTATCGATAACAACGCCGCGACCGTAGCGATTTTTCCCATTATGGCCCTCATCGCCACAACCTCCTTGCCAAACCATCCTCCTCCGAACAACCTGTTCTGCAGATATTATGGCAGAAAAAAGCCGCGGTGTCAAATCCGGCCGGCGGTATTTACGCGACGCCGTAACCTATGTTACTATAGGAAGGAGTTTTGGCCAATGGCGTTTATTTATTACTCCGAGGCGAGGTGGGTTTTTGCTTAAAAAGCTTCGACACGCGGCGCCGGCGCCGTTAGTCGCGGCCGCGGCCTTGGCCCTTGCCGCGGCGGCGTCGGCGGAAATGCCCGGCGATGAAGTCGTCGCCGCCGTCGACGGTGAAGTTACGATTACCGCCGGCGACCTACGCTATTTCTACGAGCGGGCGGCCGCCGGCGAGAACGACCCCCGAGAATTACTAAATAACATAATAGACGGTAAGATTATCGAAGCCGAGGCCGAAGCGGCGGGCCTCCTCGCCGACGCCGCGGTATCGGCCGAACTCTCGGCCTATCGTCGCGGCCTGCTGAGAGACTATATGTGGCGGCGTATCGACGACGACGTGAAAGTCAGCGACGAAGAAGTAGCGACGTTCTACCGGCTAAGCCGGAAGCGACGGATGTATTCCTTTATCAAGACGGACGACCGCGCGCGGGCCGAGGAGGCCTACGCGGCCCTCGCGGCCGGCCGCTCGTGGGACGAGGTCGTTACCGAGTATTCTATTTTCGACAGTTACGCCGGCCCGGGCGGGAAGTGGGAGGTCCCGATGGATTACGCCGGCGACGAGGCCGGCGAAGCGCTCTTCAACGTCGCCCTGGGCGAATATACGCCCGTGGTCGCAAGCGCGGACGGCCTCTTCTGGTATATCTACCGGGCCGATAAGGTCGTCCACGGCGCCGACGACGCGAGCTACGAGGAGGCCCGACCCGGTATCGAGACCGCGCTGAGAAACGTGAAACGCGAAAGGCGTTTCCGGGAGTTGGTGAGCGAGGTCCGCCAGGCCGCGCCGGTCCGGCGGGAAAAAGAGCTGTGGCGGGATATCCTAACGCTCCCGCTCTCGGACCTCTACGAACGCCGTTACGGCCGGGGCTTGGTGATTTCGGACTGCGGCGGCGTCGCCGTCTACTTCGACGACCTCTACGCGGCGTTCGACAAGATGTTCGGCCCGGCGCCGGAAATTAAGGAAATACAAGAACAGCGGCCCGAGCGCTACGCGTTCCTATGGTCGCGCCTGCTCGCGGACCTCGAGGACGAGGCGCTCTTGGAATACCAAGCGGTAGCCGAGGGAATCGACCAAACGCCGGCGTTCGCGCGGGAGGTGGCCGCGCGTCGCGGCGCCCTGCTCGTAGATAAGTTTTACGAGACGGCCT
>CAZJNB010000068.1:0-9141 GCA_964547385.1 uncultured bacterium | reverse complement strand
TCGCACCGGCGGCGAACGCCGGCGACGCGGTATATTTCAGGGACGATGACGAGAACGCGCTCGGCGCCGAGCCGCCGCACCTCCTCGAGCGCCGCCGTTAACCGCCGGGCCCCATCGCCGCCCGTTATCAGCGTCCTCTCCGCCGCCAAAGTTAGCTCGCCCCGGGTCCCCGCCGCCGCCGCCAGCAGGGCCCGGCGCGCCCGCAGGAGACGCCGGAGCGCATCCCTTTGCTTGGCGACGCCGAAGTAACGCGCCGCGGGAACCGGGCCCGTCGCCAGCTCGGCCGCCAGCGCCGCGCCGAGCCGCCCCAAGCGCCCCCCCTCTGCCCCCGCCGAAAAGACGAGCACGTCGTCCAGCGCCGGTCTTATCGTATACGGCTCGGCAACGACGACGCCGCCGGCGTGTAAGCGCCCCAAAACGTTACGCGGCACCGCCCGGGCGCTCAGCCAGCCCGCCTCCCATATCGCGCCCACGGCGGCGAGCTCTTGTTTGCTCAACCCAACCGGCGCGGGCGAACGCCCAAAGGCCTCGGACAATATAACGACGTCGTCCCGCGCCAAGTCGAGCGGGACCGGCAACGCCGCCCGGGCCGCCTCGCCCACCGCCGCGGCGAACCTCCGTGCGACGAACGCCACCATCTCCCAAACGAACGGCGGGATAATCGGCTCGTAGTCGAGCACGCGAACGATATCTTTCGCGACTACGCCCGGCGGTGGACACGCGGCTTCCCGGCCGGCGAGGCCGACGGCAACGCGCGTGCCCAACTCGGCGACGACGCGGCCGCCGGCGGTAACGTCAACGCCTTCGGGGACGCGGTACGTCAGCGGCCCGAACGGCGGCCGGGTGAAATGGACGTCTATGAAAAGTTCCCGCGTCATCGGGTAATAATAACACAAAACCGGGCGGCACGTCCCGCGTCCGCCCGGTTGTGCTAACTGGGGAGAGGGTTCAGCCTTTCGCCGGTGCCGAATCCTTCGGCTCGAAGCGAAAATCGAAAACGCCCGTCAAAAACTCTTTAAGCGCAATATCCGCGGCCTTCTCCTTTTGGAGCCGCATCTCGTATTTCGGATACTCCTCCAGTATCTGGCGGGCTCGTAGGGCTATCGCCAACACCGTAATGTAGCCGTTCTCGGAGTCCGCGAAAACCCTCTCGATTACACTCTCGTCTTCAATCGCCATAGGGAACTACCTCCGAAACGCACCGCCGGCTACGGCCGACCGTATCTATTCTGACTCGGCCGGCGCGTTCGGCTCAGTCGTCTCCTCGCCACCGCCGGACGGCCCGGGAAGCTCGGGCGGAAGGGTGAGCCCTTCCTCGCCCATATGCTCGTTCATCCAGGACGCGGACGGCGCGTAATCGGAATCGGGATACGCGGCCAAAAGCGCCCGGAACTTATCTTTGGCCGTCGAGTAGTCCCGGACTTCCTCGGAATAGAGGAAGCCGGCCATAAATAGCGCCTTGTCCGCGTCGGCGTTATCGGGGAAGCGCTGTACGAATTTCTCGTACGCCTGGATCGCGACCAGCGGCGTCGCCGCGCCTTCCGCCTTCGCCATAAGCTCGTCCGGCGCCATATCATCGTACGTCCGGGCCCACCCAAAACGCTCGACTGTGGATTTGCGCTCCAAGTCCTGGAACGCCTGGTCGTAGTAAGCGCGCCGGCGTTCGTCGGCAAGGGTGGAGAATATCCGGTCCCGCACTTCCTCGAAGTCCATCTGGCGAAAATCCCGCCGGCGTTCGATGTGGTAAATCTGGAAGCCCGATTCCACTTCGAACGGCCCGACGACGTCACCCTCGGCCGCGGCGAAAAGCGCCTTCTCGATCTCCGCGTTCGTCCCCACGCCCTGGATGTAGCCGTCCGGCCGAACCCACCCGATTAAACCGCCGCTATCCTTCGTCGCCGTATCACTCGAGTAGAGCTTCACCAACGATTCGAAATCCTCGCCGGCGCGCGCCCGCCGTAACAGCTCGCGGGCCTGAGCGACCGTCGCAACTTCCAGCCGTCGGGAAAGGATGCCCTTTTCGATGACGTATTCGTCGCGGTGGGCGTCGAAATACGCGCGAACGTCGGCGTCCGGCACGAGGATGCGCTGACGAATACGGCCGCTTACGTCTGCGAGCGGCGCGTAGCGGGCATCCTCCTTCTTGTCCACGTAGAAGATATGGTAGCCCCGGTCGCTCGCCGTCACCGCCGAGGGCGTCTTCGGCGCCAAGTTGAAGACTACCTCACGGTAATCTTCGCACTTGCCTACCTGGAACGGCGTATATTCGTCGGTAACGTCGCCGATGAGGCCGCCCTGGTTCGCCGTATATTCATCTTGCGAGACTTCCTTCGCGACCGCGGCAAAATCCTCGCCGTTCGCGAGGCGAGCTAAAACCTTTTCGCCCTCCTCGGGCGTCGCCACCAAGATATGGCGCAACGTTACACGCGCCGGCTCGAGAAATTCGTCTTTATGTTCCTCGTAATAACGATTAACATCTTCGTCGGTGACGCCGAGGGGCGTCGCGATGTAGCGCTGAAAATAGGCCGACGCCAAGATACGGATGCGCGCGTCTTCGATATCCCGTTTGATCGCCGGGTCCTTATTGAGCTTCGCCTTCTCGGCCTCGGATACCAACAGGTTGTTCTTGATGAGGACGTCGAGGAGAAGCTTACGGCCCTCTTCCCCTTCATAGGAGCGGCGCTCGAGCGGGCTCATAAGCGCCAACATATCGTCCAAGTCGCCCTCGGTTATCTTCTCGCCGCCTACGACCGCGACGACGGCGTTCCGCGACGCCTCGCTTTCGCCCGCGTCCAACTTGCCCGCCGCTATCGTCGCGAGCGCAACGGCCGTGAAAAACGCCGCTCGTTTCCATCTCCGTCCCTGCGCCATACCGCCACCTGCCTATTCTTTACCTTTAATCTGCTTTCCCGGGGAGGAAGACCCTTTTTCGTCATCCTTCTTCGCACTCGCGGCCCCGGCGGCCTTGCCGCGGTCCGCCGCCGCCGCTTTCTTATAGCTATCACTGCGGTAATCGGTGGTATAGAAGCCGGAACCTTTGAATATCAAGCCCGCGCCGGCGCCGATAAGGCGGCGGCACCGGGCGCCACACTTGGGACACCGCGCCCGGGGTTTGGCCGTCATCGCCTCGAACTTATCGAAGCGATGGCCGCACTTCGAGCATTCGTATTCGTACGTAGGCATATCCGGAAAAGGTTAGCCCCAAGGGTCGGCGCGCCCCGCCTCGTATATCCTCGCGGGCGGGACGAGACGCTTCGACGCCGCGCGCCAATAACGGTTGGGGATGAATATCAGCGCGGCGCTCAGGAGCAACAAGGCCGCGAGGGTCAATCGATAGAAACCTTTGGCGCGGCCGCGCGGACCCGTAATTCCATCGGGAACCATTGCTCCCATTATACCATAGCGCTTGCCGCGCCGCAAGGCCCGCGCCGGACGAGGGCCGGTTCCGCCGCCCGGAAAAAATAACCGCCGCCGCGGCGGCCGCACATAAAGGTCAAACTCATTGTCCCTCCCCCGGATAGATCGGCGACATCGCTCGCAACTTCTCCACGACCGGCGGTAGGACCTCGACGACCTTGTCCACCTCGGCCTCGGCGTTGTCCGGCCCCAGCGTGAACTGGAGCGAGCCCTGGGCGATATCGGGCGGTAGGCCGCACGCCAACAGGACGTGCGACGCCTTGAGCGCCCGCGACGAGCACGTCGAGCCGCTGGACGTGCAAATCCCTCTCTGGAGTAGGAAGAGTATCATCGCCTCCCCCTCGACGTATTGGACGCACACCGACTCGTGGGTGGGAAGCCGGTCCTCCGGATGGCCGTTGAGGAAGAGATGCGGAATCACGTCGAACAGGCCCTTATGGAGTCGGTCCCGCAACGCCCGCGTCTTCGCCGAACGCCCTTCCATCTCCGCCGCGGCGATACGCGCCGCCTCGCCCAAGCCCACGATTCCGGCAACGTCCTCGGTGCCGGCGCGACGGCCGTTCTCCTGCACGCCGCCGTCGATTAGCGGCTGAAGCCTCAGGCCCCGCCGAAAGAAGAGCGCGCCGGCGCCCTTGGGCCCGTAGAAGCGGTGGCCCGAGACCGAGAGGAGGTCGACGCCGAGCTCGTCCACATCCACCGGGATATGGCCCACCGCCTGGACGGCGTCCGCGTGGAACGCCGCGTCCGCGTTCTCCTTCACAATCGCCGCGAGCTCCGCTATAGGCTCGACGGTGCCGATCTCGAGGTTCGCGAGGTTGACGCATACGAGCGTCGTATCGGCGCGGAGGGCCTTCTTTAAATCGTCGCCGTCCACGACGCCGTAGCGGTCCACCGGGACCGTCGTCACCTCCCACCCGCGTCCGGCCATACGTTGGGCCGCGTTAAGCACCGACTGGTGCTCGACGGCGGAGACGACGATATGCCGGCCCTTCTTCTCCCGCGCGAGGGCAACGCCCTTGACGGCGAGGTTGTTGGCCTCACTGCCGGAGGAGGTGAATACCAGCTCGCGGCTCGCGCAGCCGAGGAGCGACGCGAGCTGTTCGCGGGCGGCCGCGACGGCCGCGCGCGGCGCCTCGCCGAAGGGGTGCGTCGAGAGGGGATTGCCGAAGTGCTCGGCGAAATAGGGTTGCATCGCCGCGACGACGCGCGGGTCCGGCTTGGTCGTCGCCGCGTGGTCGAGGTATATCAATTCCATATCCTGCTCCCCGAACGGGCGGCCGTTATACCGGCCACCTTCGTATCCAGGCCGGCGAACGTAGCTAAAAGGACGCGGCGCCGTTCGATACTATTACGCCTTCGGCGCGAAGGTCTCGAGCGCGGCGCGGAGCTCGTCGATTACTACCACCGTCGCCCGGCAAGGGCCCTCGGGCCGCTGGTTGGCGACGCCCAGGACCGGCCGGTCCTCCACGACCGCGATGCCGTCGTAGAGCTCGCGTTCGCACGCCACGCCGATAACAGCGCGCGGCTCGAGGCGCCGAACGACGCCCGGGACTACGCTGCCGCCGCTCAGGACCGCCATCACGACGCCATTATATTCGGCCCGGAGCTCGAGCAACTCCACGATTACGCACTTTCCGCAACGTTGGCAATTATCTATGCTCTCCGCGAGGGGTTGGCGGCAGCCGGGACGTTGAAGACACCGCGGCAAGAGAACCGCTATCGGCCCGCGTCGCCGCTCGCGGCGACGCCGGCCGGCCCGCGTCGCCGCGTTCGATACTTCCACGAAAGAATGGACCATCCGGTCGCGGCTCGTCCCAAAGAACCGCGCGAGCCACGCCGCCGCGGGCGCCAAGCGAACGACGCCGCGCCGCCAACGAGCCAACGGCAATAAAATATTCTTGCCGCTATAGACGGTCGCAACCAGCGCCCCGTATTCTAAAACGATATATAAGAAAAATACGCCGCCGACGGCCAAGACGACGACCGGCAACGCGCCCGCGAACTCGGCCAGCCGCGGCGCCGTTAGGTACCACAGGCCGGCGAACGCCGCCGCCGCGGCGACGACGACCGCCGCTACCGCCGCCAGGAAAAGCCCCGGGCCCTGTTCGATGGCGGCCTCGAAACCCGCCAAGGCGCCGGCTTCCCGCCACCGCTCGCCCAAAAGAGCGTCGCCGGCGGCGCTTTCCGTATTGTGCCCTTTCTCGGCCACCGTCCTGATGCCAAGCGCCGCCCGCGGGGGGCGGCGTAGCTAACTAACAGCGCGCGTCAGCCGCCCGTTACGCCCGCTTAGGCACCCTCCTTCTCCGGGGGGATACAGCAGTCAACCGGGCAGACGTCCGCACAGGAGCCGCATTCGTCGCATTTCTCCGGGTCGATGATGTAGATCGGGTCGCCCTCGGTGATAGCTTCCTGCGGGCATTCCGGCACGCAGGCGCCACAGGCGATACATTCCTCAGTTATCTTATAGGCCATTCTCGTTCGTTCCTCCTTCTACGAAAAATGTGCTCATCTCCCTTTCGCGCCGGCGCTAAATTAGCAAAAACGGCTCGCGGCGTCAAGGGAAATTAAAACGAAGCCGCCGGCGTAACGCTTCTCGAACCCGGCGGGGAGGAAGCCGGCCGGAAGGCCGGCCTCCTCGCGAAACATGAACGCCGGCCGCCGCTTAGTACATCCCGCCCATACCGCCGCCCGGCGGCGCCGGCGGCGCCTTCTCCTCTTCCGGAATCTCGGTTACCAGCGTCTCCGTCGTGAGCATCAGGCTCGCGATGGAAGCCGCGTGCTGAAGCGCCAGGCGGACGACCTTGGTCGGGTCGATAATGCCGGCCGCGACCAAATCCTCGTATTTATCGTCGTTGGCGTTATATCCCTCGTTGGGGCCAAGCTCTTTAACCTTCTGGGCCACGAGGGACCCTTCGGCGCCGGCGTTGTCGGCGATCTGGCGTAGAGGCGCCTCGAGCGCGCGCCGGACGATGTCAGCGCCCGCCTTCTCCTCACCCTTCAGCTTCAAGTTATCGAGCGCGTGGAGCGCGCGTATGTAGATGATTCCGCCGCCCGGGACGACGCCCTCTTCGACCGCGGCGCGCGTCGCGTTCAACGCGTCCTCGACGCGGGCCTTCCTCTCTTTCATCTCCGTCTCGGTAACCGCGCCCACGTTGATGACGGCGACGCCGCCGGCGAGCTTCGCGAGACGTTCTTGCAACTTCTCGCGGTCGTAATCCGACGTGGTGTCCTCGATCTGACGTTTAATCTGGCTAATACGTCCGGTAATCTCCTCCTCGGAGCCAGCGCCGCCCACGATCGTCGTATCGTCCTTGTCTATCTTGACCTGTTTCGCGGTCCCGAGGTCCTCCATCTGGATGTTCTCCAATTTTATACCCAGGTCCTCGGTAATGGCACGGCCGCCGGTGAGGGTCGCGATGTCGCCGAGCATAGCCTTCCGGCGTTCGCCGAACCCCGGCGCCTTGACCGCGGCGCATTTGAGGATGCCGCGGATCTTATTAACGACGAGCGTCGCGAGGGCTTCGCCCTCGACGTCTTCGGCAATAACCAGGAAGGGCTTACCGGTCTTCGCGATCGTCTCCAACAACGGTAGGAGGTCGCGGAGCGCGCTGACCTTCTTCTCGAATATTAGGATATACGGGTCTTCGAGAACGCACTCCATCTTCTCGGCGTCGGTGATGAAGTAGGGCGAGAGGTAGCCACGGTCGAACTGCATTCCTTCGACGACTTCGAGGTTCGTCTCCATCGCCTTGGCCTCTTCCACGGTGATGACGCCGTCTTTGCCCACTTTATCCATCGCGTCGGCGATAAGTTTTCCTATCGTCGCGTCGTTGTTCGCCGAAATGGTCCCTACCGCGGCGATCTCCTTGGATTCCTTGACCTCGTCCGAAAGGCTTCGGACCTTCGCGACGACCGCTTCGACGGCCTTGTCTATCCCGCGTTTTACGGCCATCGGGTTGGCGCCGGCGGTAACGAGCTTTAGGCCTTCGTTGAATATGGCCTCGGCCAAGACCGTCGCCGTCGTCGTTCCGTCGCCGGCCTCGTCGGAGGTCTTGGATGCGACCTCGCGGACCATCTGGGCGCCCATATTCTCATAGGGGTCTTTTAGCTCGATCTCTTTCGCGACGGTTACGCCGTCTTTGGTGATGACCGGGCTCCCGAATTTTTTATCAAGGATGACGTTACGGCCTTTAGGCCCGAGCGTTACCTTGACGGCGCGGGCGAGTTGTTTTACGCCCTTCTGGATAGCGGCGCGGGCGTCGACGCCATATTCGATTTGCTTTGCCATACGTAGAACCTCCTATAGAATCGCTACTTTTTCGATTTCTTGGGGGAACTTTTTTCCTCGACGATCGCAAGAACGTCGTCCTCGCGCATTATCAGGTATTCTTCGTCGTCGATGGTGACCTCGTTCCCGGCGTATTTACCGAATAAGATGGCGTCGCCTGCTTTGACGTCGAGCGGGATACGTTTCCCGTCGTCGTCGAGGCGCCCGAGCCCCACCGCGATAACCTCGCCGCGCTGGGGTTTCTCCTTAGCGGTATCGGGGATGATGATACCACCCTTCACTATTTCATCTTCCTCGAGACGCTTCACGAGGATACGGTCGCCCAAAGGACGCACCTTAATCATGGGGTAACTCCTTTCGATGGTTATAGCAATCTAATGCCGTTAGAAACCTTTATTGAATATATGCGCAAATAATATGCCAAATAGGCTTCAACTAACCCCTTATAATATAACTGGTTACAGCGGGACGCCACCGGGTATTTCGCCATATTGACCGCGTGCCGCTATTAACGCGCCAATATGACGTGATAAGGGCTATCCCTTCAGCGCAGTTTAATCTACGTAGCCCAGCGCTTTTAGTTCCGCGTGGCGTCGGAAGGGCGCCGTTCCCGCCGACCGTCCCGGCGGCTTCGCCGGGTTTTCGCCAAACCTTTCACGCAGGATATTTCTCAGCCGCTCGCCGGCGTCGTCGAGCGGCAACGGCTTTCGCTCCGCCGGGTCGTTTTCGAGGTCGAAATACTCGTATCTCTCCCGGCCGCCGGCGGCGGTCATAATCAACTTCCGTTTCCCTAAGACGACCGCGGCCTTAAACTCCCCTTTACTTCGGCGCGTAATAAAGACGGCGCGCGCCGGGCCCGCGGCGCCGGCCGTCACGAGGTCGCGGCGGCCCTCCATCGTCGCCGGGACCGGCAACGCCACGTAGCTCAGGACCGACGGCGCCACGTCGACGAGGCTCACCGGCGTAACGATTTCGTGCGGACCGGCGGAGCCGCGGCCGCGGGGCGGGACGATTATCAGCGGGACCCGGGCGACCTCGTCGTAGACGGTCCGGCCGTGGGAAACGTTCCCGTGTTCGGCGAACTCCTCGCCGTGGTCGGCGGAGATGATGACTAAGGTATTGTCCCGTCGGGCGAGTTCGCGGAGGAGCGGCGCGACGGCCAGGTCCGTACTTTGGGCCTCGGCCTCGTAGATGATGTGGAGCATACGGGCGTTGTCCGGCCGCAAGCCGCGCGCGCGGACCTCCCTATACGCCCGCCGCGAAAGGGCCGGCGCGCGCTCCTTCAAAACCTCCGGCGAGGGATTATAGGGGTAGTGGGGGTCTAAGTAATGGACCCAAATGAACTTCGGCCTGGCGGAACGCCGGCCCAGCGCCGCCAGCGTCCGCCGCGTTAGAATCCGACTCCCGCTCGAAGGTTTCTCATCCCGGTAGCGGTT